>JALTYW010000095.1 GCA_027046415.1 Sulfurovum sp. | reverse complement strand
AAACACAACAGGCGGGGCAAAGGCCTTTGTCAAAAAGATCACCATCTATGGCCGATAATTAGTATTATAAAAGGATAATAAAATGAAAAAGATAATGACAGGTTTGGCACTTGCCGCAATGATCGGTATGAGCGGGTGTGTCTCCACCAGTGATATCAAAGTGGAGAATGTAACCAGTGAAAAAGCAAATCTTAAGGGCTATAAAACCTATCAGTTCCTTGACGGAAGTGGTGTGGTAGAAGAAGACAGCAGGGGTAAATTGAAAGAGTTGGATGGAAAGATTGCGGAAACGATTGAACAGATTATCAATGATGAACTGCAGAAAAAAGGAAAAAAACCGGTAGCGAAACACCCTGATTTCTATGTTGCATACCTTGGTGGCAAAGAGAGTAGTACTGTGATGCAGGAGCTCAATGATGAAGGAAAGACGATCGTGAAAAAGAGACCGGAGGCTGCGATGCTGCTGATGCTTGTAGATGCCCAGAGCGGTGCCATCCTGCGTCTTTCCACTGCCGAGGGTGAAATCAAGTCTCTGCCCGAAGCGCAAAAAAGAGAGAGGCTGACATATGCGATCAAAAAAATGCTTAAAGATATTTAATGGGCAAACCAATACGTATTCTGCACTTTAGTGATATCCATGTCAGTGCCATGGTGCGGCACATGGGATGGAAAAAATGGTTTAGCAAACGGGGCATAGGTGCCATCAATCTTCTTCGGGGCAGAGCGAAGTATTTTGATGATGTCGAAGAGAAGATGCGTGCGATGGTGCGCTTCAAAGAAGAGAATGACATCGATATTGTTATCAATACCGGGGACTATACTGCACTGGGGCTGGAGCATGAACTTGAACTGGCACGGGAGCTGATGGCACCGCTTATGGATCCTCCACAGCGTTATTTGACGATACCGGGGAACCATGACATCTATGTACATGAAGGAAACAGCCACTACCGTTTTGCTGCTCATTTCTGTTCTGTTTTGCAAAACGATCTTCCGGAGTATTGCAGAGGAGGGCATTTCCCTCTGGTGCGGCTTGTTGGTGATGACATTGCAATCATCGCACTTAACAGTTCAAAGCCAAATCCATGGCCATGGCGCTCTGATGGGCATATTCCAACGGTACAGCTTGAAGCCTTCTCAGAGATGCTTGAAGATGAACGTATTCAAGGGCGTTTCTTGTTTGTTATTACACACTATGCCCCACGGCTTGCTAATGGAGAGCCGGACAGGAGATTGCATGGTCTGCACAATGCCGACGATTTTCTAAGAGCATGCGCTAATATTGAAAAGGGTGCTATACTTTTTGGGCATATTCACCGCACGTATAGAGTTGATGTACCGGAAACGAAAATACCGCTTTATTGTGCAGGCAGTGCGACAATGGAGGGGCATGAAGGGGCATGGGTGTATGAGCTAATCAATGGGATTCTGCATGCAAAGCAGGTATACTGGAACGGTGCTTCTTACAGTTTCGACCCGCTTTGTATCGTTAAGAATGATTAGAAGTGATACTGCAAATAGACAGTATTGTAGTTGCTTCCACCCTTGAAACGTCCAAATTGTGAAGCCGATTCGAATACGGCTGAACGGTGGTGGATATCGTAGCCAAGCCAAAGATCTTTGAGACTGTCACTGAAGATGTCTCCAAGGTTCAGGTCGACAGAAAAACCAAGATGGTAGAGCAGTTTGCTCGACTTTGTTCCCGGATCCATATCAATAGCTTCAATGTAGGTGATGTCTGTCACATAGGAAAGCCCTTCTGCGACTCCCAGCCTGATTCGCCATGGAATAGGAAGGGTATAGTATGTTTTAAATGCCAAAATAAACTCAAAACTGTCATCCTGTACTTCTGATGACTGGTGCCAGACGACACCGGGTGTCAAGTAGACCGGCATAGGCAGGCTGAAGAGTGTATCGGAAACGGGGTGTCCGTAAAAGAGAGAGGTCATATGGTTATGAAATTTGTCGGGAATGGTATCACCTACAATGATCTCACCCAGGTTGGCTGTTGTTGCAAAACCATAAGCAAGCCTGACATAGGGCTTGCTTTTTAAATTGGTTTGGCGCATTTGACTTTTGTCATTTCTGAATGCAAACCCAAGCCAGAACTCATTTTGTGAATCGGCTGAGAGAAAACGACTCTCTGTCGCACCTGAGTTGAGAAGTTTGAACTGGGCTTTTCCGTACAGATAGAAGTTGCTGATGACATGATACCATGCATCTACACCGGCACTCAGATCTATCCCTCCATCAAGTGATTGTTGGTCAAGACCATAATATTTTGTGTTGAAATCGGCACTTTTATAGGTTGCTGTTGCATAGGGTATTAGTTCAAGATCATCCCATGAAAAGTTTTGGGCGTATGTCAAATTTGCATATCCGTTTCCGTCACCGTCATTCATTGCCTCCAGCTCTATTTTCTGTGTAGGGCTGAGTTGGTATCTTAGTTGAACCCCAGGGGCATATCCGTCCTCTTGAAATTCGTTTTGTCTGTCTTCCGGAAAATCTGCCATGCGCAGTCTTGTAAAGAGTGCTGCACTGAAGTTGGAGGTAAGGTCTACACGGTATCCAAACTCGGTACCGTCAAGATAGAAGTGTTCTCCCTGATAGTAAAAGAGAGGAATGAAACTGGATGTGCGCTCATCCTCTTCTGTAGCAAAGGGGGGTACTGTAGGGAACATTGGTATTTCTAAAAGCGACACCAGCTCCCCAAACGGGTTCATTGTATCCTGTCTCTACCGGTATGTCAGGGGTTTGTGAAAAAACATAAGTACACACAAGTGCCAAAAGAGAAACATTTTTTATCATGAACTGAACCTTACATAAAAATAAATTGTATGTATTTTAATATAATTGGACTATCAAGAAGGTTAACAGAGAGTAAAAACCGGTATGTGTTTTTTGGTTCTAAAAATAAGTTTTTGAAAAATGCAGATATAATGCAGTAGTTGAAATATAGAGGAGAAGGGTGTGCATATCGGTAGTTTCAATACACAGTGTAGCAAAAAAGTTTTGCATGTGTTGACGGTGTTTGTTCTGGCATTCTCAGGAGTCAATGCTACAGAGAGAGAAGATGGTAATCTCTCAGCATCTAAAAATGTGGATTTTTCCATGGTCATCAGCGGTGGTGTGAGTCTCGGTGCGTATGAGGCAGGGTACAATTGGGCAACCATACGGGCGTTGCGCAAGATCAAGGCAAACAATACGGAACTTAAACCGGAATTGCGTTCTGTTACGGGTGCCTCTGCCGGCTCTATCAATGCTCTGCTTACCGCGATGTATTGGTGTCAAAAAGAGAGCATTCCCTATCAGAACAGTGTAGAAGACAACCTCTTTTATGAGACGTGGGTCAATCTTGGTATTGAAGATCTGGTTATCAAGGGTAAAAGTACAACCAACAAAAGTACACTCTTTACCCGAAAAGAACTTCGGCACAAAGCAGCAGAGATCATGGATCATCTTGGCAAACCGGTGTTTGAAGAGGGTTGTGAAGTACCTATAGGATTTGCCGTGACAAAGGTAACACCGATCATCGAAGAGTTTCAGGGCATCAAGATCAAAAATCAGAACTTCTCCGTACCGTTTACGTTTGCTATTGAGCATGGCAGGGTAGTGATCCGAAACAAAACAATGCCTGATGAAAGTACAAACTTCTACATCTCTATTCCCGGGATTGAAAAAGACTATACCAAGATCATTGATGTGCTGTTTGCCTCCTCTGCCTTTCCGGGTGCCTTTCAGCAGATAAAGCTGGAGTATGCCTACAAAGGGAAAGTGCGTAAAAACTATTTCATCGATGGCGGAGCCTACGACAACATTCCGCTGCAGCTTGCTACAGAACTCAACCCCGAAGCAAACCTGTTTATTTTTATGGATCCGAGCAATATGAGAAAAGAACCGCCTCTCAAAGAGGAAGAAAAAGAAGAATCTCCTGTTGGTTTCTTAAGCTCCAGTGCTGGGCCGCTTTCAAACTCAGTCGAGATTTTCCAGCAGATGAAACTCTATCAGGCGATCAATCTCTACTTCAGAGGGCACCCTGAGCGCAAACTGATCCTCTCTTCACGTTACCATCCGCTCACTGCCGGATTCCTTGAGCATTTTGGTGCATTTCTGGACAAAAATTTCCGTCTCTATGACTATCATGTCGGTGTGTACGATGCTATTTACCATCTTGCTTTGAAGCTGAGAAAGAGGGGCATGCTTGGCAATCTTTCCCAGACAGAAGCGATGGATTTTGTGATGAAAAAGCTTGGTATCGACAAGAACAAAGAGGCATTTACTGCTTACAAATTTTTCAAAGCAACCGAGTTCAAGCTTGGTACACCTGATCGCAATAACCGCTATGCTGCCATCTACTATGCATTCGATCTTAAAAAGCCTGATGCAAAACGCTATGATACCGATGCGTTCAAAACATTTTTGTCAAAGCTCAATATGCGTTACCTTCCAGTAGGCAAAAAATCATTTCTTGCCTATGCAAGAAGAGACATAGATCATTGGGCAAAACGGCCGCTTAGGTACGTGGTAAACCGTATCACCACACTGGAAAATGCGCGTGCAAACGTCTATCCGGAGTATAGCACCATTGCTACAGGGGTGAGTGTAGGAGCATGGTTTGGTTCCGGATTTTTGAAAGAGAGGCATGGATGGGACATTCTGCCGCTCAATGCACCGCATGATGAAGGGGATGAACAGTTAAGAAATCTTGTACGCTTTGTACCGACGGAGATCTCCGTCGATATGACCAATGGCGGGCTCAGTTTGGCGTATGAAGCCTACTGGTACCATAAAATGGGAGTTTTGGATGGTTTGGAGTTTAAACCCTCATACAACTTTCATGACACCAAAGGTGACATCTTACGTGTGGATGTCAATGCCTTTGCAGACTATAACGACTTTGTGACATTTGGAGGCGGGATAAGTGGTTTTGGCAATGTGGAAGGAAAGTTCTTCGAGCGTGACAATGCCTACGGTTTCAACACCTATATCGATCTTATGGACATTTTCCGTGTCACTTACGTTAGAAGGCATGGCGACCAGGTCGACAACAACTACCTCTATTTTGGTATCGAAAATATCCCGAGCCTGATCTATTGGCTTAAGCGCTAAAACCTTCAACAAGCCTTTTGAAGCGTTCGGGAATGCGTTTGGGCTTTCCCTTTTCAATGTAAACAAGCACCACATCCATACCAAAAAGGCATGTACTCTCCCTAAAGACCTCTTGTCGCAGGACAACAGAGGAGTTTTTGAGCATCTTTATGGCAGTTTTTACTTCAAGCATATCACCAAGTTTAGCTGTAGCAAGAAACTTCGCAGTGATGTTGCGTACCACAAATCCGCTTTTTTCCCCATCGCCTGGCATCACGCCCTGAGCAAAAAAGTGCTCGCTTCTTGCTCTTTCACAAAAATTGATGTACCGTGAATGGTAGACGATTCCACCTGCGTCTGTGTCTTCATAATATACTCTTATCTTCATGCTCTAACCCCTGTATATTCGGTACCTTTTTGTATATCTTATCTCAAAGTTGTTTGTAGGAAGATAATTTGTATGGTGCTCTTTAGAGAATAGATGGACTGATTTTGTGAATTAGACTATAATATGTCATTACACCATATATAAAGTTAAAAGGGTATAAATGGATCGGAAGCCAATATGTTTACGTGCATGGGATATTGCCCGTGTCACAGGCGGTAAATGGTTGAATCTTGATCGAAATATTGCGTTTTATGGTGTGAGAGTGAATATCAATCGTTTGGAGGAGGGGGATCTCTGTTTTACGACACGTCCCGATCAGTGGGGGAGTAAAGTACCCTTTACAGAAGACAAACTTGAAACGATCTTTGCCAAAGGCGCCTTGGCAGCTGTAGTGACTGATGAGTCGCATGCAAAAGGTTTGAACCATCCTGTACTTCTTGTTTCTGATGCATACGAGGCGCTTAAGAAGATGGCCTTTTATGTACGTGACAAAAGTCAGGCACGCCGTGTTCTTGTGACAGGTACGGAAGGAAAAACGGGTTTTAAACATATGCTGTATCATCTGCTATCTGAACAGACAGATGTACATGCAACACGTGATAGCGCAAATTTGAATGTCCCCATTTTATCTTCTCTTGCAAGTATAGGGTGTCATGACAAGGTAGAGATCGTCGAAGCATCTGTTGCAAACAGGGGTGTCGGAAAAACACGCAGCAGGCTTGTCCAGCCGGATATATGTGTCATTACAGAAGTGGGATATGAGCATTTGAGTACGCACGGCTCGTTGGAAAATCTCATTGTTGACAAAGCAGGGATCATTGATGGGCTTCATGAAAAAGGATTGTGTATTCTCAATGCTGACAGCCCTGCGTATGACAGACTCAGAGAAGCCATCTATGTGCAAAAGTATGTCAACATCATTACGTTCGGTTCGACACCGCATGCGCATGCACGTCTTTTGAATGCGGTATTTGATGAGAAAGCGTTGTTATGGCATGTTGCATCCGAAATTGATGGTGAGCCGGTAAACTACACACTTCCTGTCTTGGGAGAACATGCACCACTAAGCAGTCTTGCCCCTTTGCTGGTAGTGAAACGTCTTGGATATGATGTCCAAAAAGCGGCAAAGGCATTTCAGTATTTTCGATCCTACGAGACCATGGGACGTTTGACCCGTATTGAATCTCCAGACAAAACATTTCTTTTTTACGACCATAGCCACAGAGCGTCTATTTTGAGCTATGCTTCCGCATTGAAGGACCTGTCCAGACTTTCACCGCTGGAGGGCGGGAAAAAGATCGCAGTCATAGGCAATATGCTTAATATCGGTGCACTCTCACCGCAGGCACATGAAGATTTGGCACCGATGATAGAAGCCGCAGGTGTTGAACGGCTCTATACGGTAGGTTTTTTTGCAAAACCTCTACATGAAGCCTTGAAGGACCCTTCTATACTGGCGGGGCACGGTGAGTGTTTTGAAGAGATAGAAGCAGCGCTCTTGAACGATATTGGCGATGGAGATCTGCTCTTTATCAAAGGACATCATAGAATTTGGCTAAAGAGACTTGCGGCAAAGATATACAGTTTGGGAGCGTGTCATGAAGTCAGATAAACATGCCGATATCTTTTTTCTTGGAGATACCTACTTTGGTGAATGGCACATGCAGCTGCGTGCGAAAAAAGGAAAACACAATGTCCTTGAAGAGAAGGGCTATCTTCATTTTGGCAGGCAGTTTGAAGCGATGCTTTGTGATGCTGATGAAGTGATTGTCAATTTGGAGTGTGCCATTACCGATATTGCCCATTCTCCTTTAGAGGGAAGCGAGAAGAAACATCTCTATGCGGCAAAAGAAGAGGGGACGATTGCTGCGCTTAAAGCTGTATCCGTCTCGACTGTGATGCTGGCGAATAACCATACGGTCGATTATGGCAAAGCGGGATTGATGGATACGATGGAAACGCTGCATCGTGCCGGTATCAGGTATATTGGTGCAGGACGGAACAAGAAAGAGGCAGCCAAGCCTTTGCTTTTTGAAAAACGGTGCGGCAATATTGATTTTAAAGCTGCGATTGTATCGGCATACAATTATGGGAAACTATCCGATGCGTACGGGTTTTACGCAAAGGAGAACATAATTGGTGTCAATGCGCTAAATCTCAAACAGATCACTGCACAGGTTGAAGCAGTAAAAGCCGATGATGCCCAGCGCTATTTCATACTTTCACCTCATTGGGGACCGAACTATGTCTGGCGTACTTTCAAGCAGCAGAGGCAAGGTGAAGAGCTGATTCGTGCAGGCGTTGATTTGATCGTGGGACACAGTGCACATATGATACAGGAGGTCGAGTATTACAGAAAGAGACTGATTGTTTACAGCATAGGGAACTTTCTCTTGAACGGAGATGGTGAGTACCAGCGCCGAAATCTTCCTCCATACAGTTTTATTGCCCGTTTGCATGTCTATGAGGAGGCGGGGGAGCTGAGGAAAAAAATGATGCTCTATCCCATTGTCACAGGGAATTTAAGTACCGATTTTACACCCAGATTCGTAGAGAAGAGGGAGTTTGAACATGTTAAGATGATCCTACGAGGACACCATTTTGACATGGCACTCTTTGATGAATATGTCACATATGATGAGGACAGGTTCGGGTACTACTTTGAGTATCCGCTTTTTAACTGAAATGCCTGCGCTTTCAGGTATTGGTCAACTGTGTCAGTGAATTTTCTAACCTCTGGGATTTTTTTACACTCAAATGTTTCAATGGTTTGGCGCAGCGCCCAGAGAATATAGGGGTTGTTCTTAGGAGATTTTTGCAGGGATTCTCGCCACATATATTCGGATATACCCCGTTTTTTTGATGCTATGGCATCTGCCTCATCGAGCATGTTGAAAAAACGTCGCATAAAATCGTATCCATCTATAGATGTATCTTCAACGACAGGTTTTTTAAGCGCTATGTAGCGCAAAGAGAGAAGTGCATCAGGCAGAGGGAACCGGTGTACTGTACCGCATAGCCGGGCAACTCTGTTCCAAAAATATTTTGCACCGTAGGTTTGCTCTGTGAGCGACTTTAGCGCGTTGCTGTTGTATGGCAGAGGATGTTCAGGTGCTTTGCCTTTTTTGAGTGCGAACTCAGACCAGCGTGCTGTTCCTTCTGTGAACCAGCGGTTTTTGAACATGGTGTATCCGTTCTGATAGACATGAAAAAGCTCATGTGCCGGAGTACGTGTTCCCGGACGCAGGTTATTGGCTATCTTGATACTTAGTACTGGATAGTTTTCGACAGCAATGTAGCGATAGCGGTAGGATGTTATGGCATCTCCTGTAGAACCGTGTTTACTGGGCATATGCAGCAGATGGATGTCAATGCCTTTGGCGCGGTTTATGTATCTGCTGTTTTGTAAAGGGTGGGTAAATCCAAGTATCTTGTTGTAGATGAGGTCAGCGGTCTGAAGCTGCAAGGCAATATCTTCAACATAGTCAGGTACACCGTTGTGGTTGCTGTCTTTCCGTTTTTGTAAAGGCAGGGCATCTGCTCCCCTGAGTGTATAGAAAATGCGAAATATTCCGCTTTTATAGACCTGATCCAACGCTTCACGCTGCCTTTTCCAGTCAGCATGTACCAGTGTAAAGAGAAGCAGTATACTCAGAAGATATTTACCCATGGGATGCACCTTTTGGTATTTTGTAGCCTCTTTGGCGGGCTTTTTCAAGCCAGTAGTAGGCTTTTTGCAGATCGCGCTCCGTTTGAAGTCCGTGTCTGTAGATAAAAAAGAGGTAGTAGGCGGCTTTTGCATCAGGTACATTTTTGGCTACAAGAAGGTGTTTGAAAGCCTCTTTGTATTTTCTGTGTTCAAAATAGAGTATCCCAAGCAGGGTATCCGCCTCGGGAAGATACCGGGCAGCTGATGTTAGTGGTGTAAGTATTTCATCAAGCGAGTAGTCATGATGTTCCACCAGCATGTTACGTACTTTTAAAAGCAAAGCATAGGGTAGTTTATCATCAACCATCTTCCCGAGCATCAGTGCATCATTTTCCAAAACAGTACAGGGTGGCAGAGGGTTTGGCATATTGAACGCCTTTTCATGCTTTTGGAGAAGCCGGTCGAGTGCATCGCGTTGAAGGCGGGTATCGGGATTTTTATCCAGCATTTGCATCAAAATGGTACGCAGTTTCGGTGAACTTATTTTGGTAAGATCAGGGTAGCAGTACTGATGGCAATACATCTTTTTGATCAGTGAATCAGCCTTGCGCAAGCCAAAGATTCTTTCTCCTGTCAATATCTCATAGAGAGTACAGCCTACTGCATAGATGTCTGCTGCGCTGTTGCGGTATCCATAGTATGTCTCCGGCGGAAAGTAGATGGGATTGCCTTTAAGATGGTATGTCGGTGTTTGCCTCTTCTGTACGGCAAGCCCCCAGTCAATAAGTGTAAATGTGTTTCCGTTATACATGATATTGCCGGTTTTGATATCCAGATGCAAGATGTTTTTCTTTTCACATACGCCAAGAAGCCGGGACATCGTTTCAAGAAAAGAGAGTGCCTCCTCCTCTGACAATGTTCCAAAGCGTTTGATATATCTGTTGAGGCGTTCTCCCTCGATATAGTCGAAGAGAAAATAGCTGCCGTCACTGTAGCGGTGATAGCCGTAGAAACGGGGAATGCTGTCGGTACAGTCAAGTTGCTCCATGATGTGTATTTCAGAACGGATAAAGTCGATATTCAGCTTTGGGTTTATCAGACGCTTCATGACCTGTTTTTGCCCACTGCCATGTTTTTGTACAAGGTAGACATCACTAAAGCCGCTTTTGTCGATATGGTGCAGGATCTCATAGCCGTCAATATAGCCTTTTGTACGCTCAGACAGCGATATGTCCGATGCAGTAAAGCCGGTTTTGCAGAGGCGAAGAAGAAAGCAGACGGCATGCTGTATGGAGTCGATACGTATCCACTGGCGTGTCAGTTTGAAGCGGAAAGTGCCGATGCTCTTTTTTGGGAATAGATGGGCATAGGCGGAACGCTCCGAATGGTATGTCAACATCAGACCTTGAGCAGAGCGCAGCATGTGGGTCATGATGTAGGTAGCCCGCTTTTGGTCACCAAGCTGTTTTGCAAGATAGTAGGCTGCAACCACCCCTTCATTCCTTGATGTATCATGATAGACGTGGTCTCCATAGCTGTAGTAAAATCCGCCAATATAATCTTTTGTTTCATCAAATGTGTTGTAGTCCTGATACATATGGTCGAACATACGCTGCGCATCATCAAAGACAAAATCAATATCTTTCTGTTGCGTAAAGCCTGCTACTGTATGCCACTGCTCAACGGCTTGCATAAGCCATGCATCGGAGGGGAGGGGTTCAAAAAGGTGGCTGTATTTTTTCGGACGGACATCGATAAGAAAATCCATCGCTTTTCGGCTTTGTGTGAAAACCGCTTTTTTCAGTTCAGTGTCATCGGTATCGTAGTCCCGGTAGAAGAGGGCGAGTCCAAGCAGGGCTTCTCCGGGATAGTAAAATGAAAAAAGTGCTTTTTCGGTTTCAGGGTCAGGTGAAATGATAGGCTTGCCTCCATTGTATTTTGGATGGATATAGTAGCCTATCATCTCTCCAGTTTCATCGATGCGTGAGAGCAGATGCCGTACAAGCCCCTCAATATATTTGTCATACTGTCTGTCTTGGCTGAGAGATCTGTACTGCATCAAAGCGACAAGTCCGATGCCCGCGCCGCCAAGTTTTACTTTTTTGTTGAAGTATGGGTAGCAGGCGTACTCTCCTTGAAATGTATGTTCACGAAGTGTACTGACAAAAAAGTCTATACTCCGTTTTGCTGCTTGAAGATAGCGTTTCTCTTTAAACTGTGCATACCCTTGAAGCAGGGTAATCGTTCCACCGCTGTGGCGCAGGATATTGTTGTAAAGAGGAGAGCGCATCCGGGGGTGTGCAAAGTCGACATAGCTGTCTGTAACAGGATCGTAATAGTAGGTGAAACTTCCATCCTCTTTTTGGTTTCTAACAACCCACTCAAGTGCCTTCTGTGTATCATTGTAGAGTTGTTTTTGAGAAAGTTTCGGGGTGGGAGGCAGACCTCTATGCATAGGCAGCACCTCTTCTTTGTAGCTTATCCATGCATGGCTTCTGATGTGAAAGTAGGTAATGGGAAGTCGGCGCATCCTGTGGACACGTTCTGATATGCTTTTTGTCTCTTTGGAGATACCGAAACGTTTGGAGAGGAAATGAAGCAGTTGATTGACGCTCATGACAGAGTGTGTGACGGCATCGGTGGGCATGAAAAACCGGACATCGTTGCCATACACAGCTTTCAGACCGCTGACCCCCGGTTCAAAACGGTCTTTTGTAAATTTCATGGTGGTCAGGTTTCGGATGTTGCACGGTCTTGTTTCATAGACGAACTCGAGCATGATCCGGCAGCGATCTGCGTTCTCGGGGTGAAACGCAGCAAAGCGTTCATGCTCTTTGAGACGCTGAACGATTCTGAGCACTGATCTCAAAAGGCTTTCTCTTCTTGTCCCCCACCTTAGAGGCTTCAACCCCTCTTCGAAGAGTGTGATATAGGTTTGTGAGAAAGAGGGGTCAAAGGAGGCTTCCCATGCTGAAGGTATGGCAAGCGGTGTCGTGTTGCCGGACAACATGCGGCGCAGTGCATTGAAAAAGGTTTTCTCCTCTATAGGATGACCATTATGAGATAAGGTCGATGGCATCTTCATGGGAATCCTTTTTGATTTTTGCGCTGTACTGTGCAAGCATACGAACTGGACGGAACATCCGTTTGCTAAATGCCATCCCTTCACTGAGTGCATAGGAGTCGTTGACATATTTATATGCTTGCATCTTCAACAGCAGATGGAACTTCATATAGTCGAATGCGCCTTTTATATCCGGGTCATGTTTGCCAATAAAGAGTGAGCCGACGTCCTCCCGTATTTTTCCGGCAAAACCAAAAGCTGCTACACTGTTGTTTATAAGAACGACGATGCCAAACAGCACTTCATCTTCAAATCTGTCAGAAAATTTCAGGCAGTGTCTGGTGTAGGAGATGTCTTCAAGATGATCATATTTCTCACCTTGCACACTTTCCCACTTTTCCAAAAGTGCGATACAGGGCTGATAGTACTTTTGGCTGTACGGTTCAATATGAAGGTTTTCATACTTATCCATCTGATACAGGTTCTGTCTCAGATGCCTGAATGCTTTTCCAGACAGATCCTGGTAACGTGAGGGCTCAAAAAGAAACTCGTCTACCCCTCTTGGGTTGAGTTCTACTTGGATATGGTCTGGGGTTACATCTGCAAGCAGTGTTTTTTCATCTTCATCTACCCAGAGTATTGTACCAAAATCCTTTCCTCTCATCGCAAAAAGCCGTCGGTATCCGTGTTCAAGCGCGGGCTTGCATAGGGGCATGGGGGGCATCAAAAGCTGCAGGGACGGAGGTTTTTGTTGTCCAAAACGACGAAACAGATAGATACAGACCGACCCTTCAAACGTTTCGATAAAAAGTTCACGTTTAGGAGAAAAACTCCAAAAGAGCAAAAAAGGGAAAAAGGATATCCAGTTGTTTTTCTGCGCGCGCTGTGCAGCATCCATAAAACGGGACTTGTCGGAGAAATTTATGGGTTTGAGTCCCTGAAGCGCATGCCATTGTTGCTGCATGGTGTCATGGTGTTCAAGCGCTTCGATATGGATATCTCGATGTTTTTTGATACACCTGACCAGCTCGGGCAGGGTGCTCTCAAAGATCCCTTTAATGCATAGGATATCGTTTTCTTGAATGATGGAGAGCAGATGGCTGCAGAGAGAAACTGGCACGTCAGCATGCATCTGCCACACAATATTGTCAGGGACAACATGCTTGTGGAGTTTGAACTTTTCGACACTGTAGAGCAGATCGATACCTGCTTCTGACATGAGTGATCTCAGGGAGGGGATGTCCAGCATCTCTATCTCTCCGTCCGCATCATCGACAAAGGCAGAAGTGACAACAACCTTTCGCCCATTTCCTTTGGGCTGAAGGTGCCGAAGTGTTTTGAAAAACTGTGCATACCCCTCCATGCCGCCTCTGTGGCTCTGGTCATAAAGAAAAAATGGTGTTTCCTTGTATGTTGCACGAAGAAAGGTTCCGCTGCTTTTGAAGTTGTCGCAGGTATGAAAACGTGCAGCTGCCTTGTAGACATCACCTCCAAGGTGGTAAACACAAAGAAGCACTGCCAGTGAAGCGATCGGCTCATGTACTTCGGGAAAGGGGATGTGGTAGGCTACAGTGAGCTCTTCTATCTTTGCAATGACATCCCAGCCGAAATCTCTGTATTTTTGGTAGAGCACTCTTGCGTTGCAGCTGCTGCGGCTTCCAAAGGTCAGCAAATCGATCTGATCATAGGCTGCCAACGCTTTTTTGATCTGCTTGTAGTAGGGGTCATCTCTTGGTATGAGAAATTTACCTCCGGGTTTGAGAGATTTCGCAATCTTTGTTTTTGTCTCTATGATCTTTTCCACCGTACCAAAGTGTTCTATGTGCTCATGACCGATGGAGGTAAGCACACAGATGTCAGGGCGGACGTAAGCGGCGCGTCGTGCTACTTTGGATGGATCTGTGATTGGCTGCTCGATGATGAGAAGTTCATGTTCGGGTTTGAGGGATGCGAGGTTGCAGTAGGTTGACCGGATACGGTTGGCACTGGAGCGCCTTGCATAGGTGTTGAACATTTCTTTGATGACTGTATGTAGGTGGTTTTTAAAGCCTGTTTTTCCGTAACTCCCGGTTACCAAAACACTCTTGAGTGTTGTTTTTTCTCTGGAAGCGAGGGCGATTGCCCTCAGTGCTTTGTAGGTATTTTCAACCCGCAAGACGGGCAGATCGGTTTTGAAGTGGCAATCGTAGGATGCAAGCAGTGCCGAAACACCTTTTTGCTTGGCTGCATCGACCTTTTTGCATGTAGCCTTGCGTACAACAAACAGATCTCCTTTTTTCAGATAGTGGAACAGATACTCAACCTCTTCGATCTTTAAATCATCGGAGAGGTTTTCCCACCGGCCTTGTGTGGCATTTGCCATTTCATCCGGCGTGAGTATCACAGGCATTGTTACGCGCCACCAAGGTCTGGATCAAGATCTGTATCGATATCCGGTTCTATGCTGTCATCCGGCTCTGATCCGCTGTCTCCTTCATCATCGTTACCACCATCATCATTGTTCTCTTCTCCTCGGTCATCATCAGAGTCATTATCACTCTCTTCATCGTTACCTTCATCTTCATTGCTGCTGTCGTCATCATTGTTCTCTTCTTGATCATCATCAGAATCGTTATCGCTCTCTTCTGCATTTTCTTCGTCATTATCCTCTGCTTCCTCATCATCACTCTCTCTGCTACTTCGTACTGTGCGCTCTGCATCATTATCGGTATCAGAATCATTGTCATTGTCTGAGTCATTATCGTTGTCCGAATCAGAGTCGTTGTCGCTGTCACTATCCGAATCGGAGTCACTGTCAGAGTCGCTGTCGGAATCCGAGTCACTATCGCTGTCTGAGTCACTGTCAGAGTCGCTATCACTATCACTGTCCGTATCAGTATCCGTATCAGTATCCGTATCGGTGTCCGTGTCCGTATCCGTATCTGTATCAGTGTCGGTATCTGTATCTGTATCCGTATCAGTGTCCGTATCTGTATCAGTGTCGGTATCCGTATCGGTGTCCGTATCTATATCTGTATCTGTGTCAATATCCGTATCTGTATCAATATCCGTATCTGTATCTGTATCAC
>JALTYW010000094.1 GCA_027046415.1 Sulfurovum sp. | reverse complement strand
AAAAGAGGTCAGTGTCGTTTTATTTCCAGAACTTACCCTGACCGGATACACCGCCAGTGACCTTTTTGGCAACCAAACCCTCTTGCATGCACAAAACGAGGCACTCGAATATATATTAAAAAATATAGAGTCAATTGATACGGTTGCTGTCATCGGTATCGCCCTGATTGAAGCAGACAGGCTCTACAACTGTGCAGCAGTACTTCAGCAAGGGAAAATGCTTGGTATCGTACCCAAATCCTATCTGCCGAACAAAAAAGAGTTCTATGACAAGCGTCACTTTGTCTCCGGTAGAGACATTGTCCGTACTACCACTGAGATTCTGGGCGAGGAGGTACCCTTCGGGGTTGACCTGCTCTTTAGTGACGGTAAAGAGATGACCTTTGGTGTCGAGATCTGCGAAGACCTCTGGGCAGTGACACCGCCAAGCAATCACATGGCAAGTAACGGTGCCAACCTGCTGCTCAATCTCTCTGCAAGCAATGAGCTTATTGGCAAGCACGCCTACCGCGAAGAGCTGGTACGCACCCAGAGTGCACGCTGTATGGCAGCCTATGTTTATAGCTCCTCAGGTGTGGGAGAGAGTACGACCGATACGGTCTTTGGCGGACATGCCATCATCGCCGAGTACGGCAGCACACTTGTTCAAAACAAGCGTTTTAGTATGGAGAGCCATCTGATCACTGCCGATGTCGATCTGCAAAAACTGCGGTGGCTCAGGCTCAATGAGAGCAGCTACGGTGATGCAAGACGCAAAAAGACACGCACAATCAAACTTGGAAGACTACCCCAAATCACTACCATCGATCGTATGATTGACCCTACCCCGTTTGTCCCCTCAGCCTATGCCGACAAGACCGAACGCTGTGAAGAGATCGTACAGATACAATCACACGCCCTTATCAAGCGGATGACACATACACACATCCAAAAAGCAGTTATCGGCATTAGCGGCGGACTGGACTCCACCCTTGCCCTGCTCTCCACACACAAAGCCTTTGAGATGATGGGGCGGGATAGCAGTAACATCATTGCTGTGACCATGCCCGGGTTTGGTACCACCAGCCGTACCAAAAACAATGCCGTTACACTCTGTAAAGCGCTTGGTGTCACGCTCAAAGAAGTTGACATTACTAAGCTTTCACTCAAGGAGTTCGATGCTATCGGGCATGACCCGAGCGAACACTCCGTGACCTATGAGAACGTGCAGGCACGGGCAAGGACTTCTATATTAATGAATATGGCAAACCGTGAGGGGGGACTGGTCATTGGTACAGGTGACCTTAGCGAGATCGCTCTTGGATGGAGCACCTATAATGGTGACCATATGAGCATGTATGCACTCAACAGCGGCATTCCAAAAACCCTCATCCGCTATGTTATCGAGTATTTTAAATCCAACGAGAAGATCGCTGCGATCATTGATGATATTCTCAACACCCCTATCTCTCCGGAGCTTCTACCCCACAAAGAGGATGAGATCACGCAAGAGACTGAGCAGATCGTAGGGCCATATGAGCTGCATGACTTCTTTTTGTACCACTTCATCAAGTATGGTGCAAGACCTCAAAAGATACGCTACCTTGCGATGAAAGCGTTTGATACTAAATACGATGAAGAGACGATCACCAAGTGGCTCAAGCTCTTTATCAAACGCTTTTTCACCCAGCAGTTCAAACGCTCCTGCATGCCTGACGGTCCCAAAGTGGGAACCATTTCACTGAGTCCAAGAGCAGATTGGAAGATGCCGAGTGATGCAGATATGGAGAGCTGGCTGAAAGCACTGGAGTAAAGCATGTCCAATCAGGTCAATGACTTTTCCTTTATTGAAGAGATTTGGCATGCGGTTACCCATGGTATCGGGATCGCACTGAGCATCGCTGCACTGGTACTGCTTGTCGCTTTCACTCTAATACATGGACACGATGCCTTGCATCTTGCCTGTGCTATTGTCTATGGTATATCGCTTATTATACTGTACGGCAGTTCCACGCTCTATCATGCCGTAACGCACACCAAAGCCAAATCACTCTTTCAAAAATTTGACCATGCCGCGATCTATATTCTTATTGCCGGTACCTATACACCAATAGCACTGATTACCATTGGTGGAGTCAGCGGCTGGATCATCTTTGCGACAGAGTGGACAATCGCTGTGGTTGGGGTGGCTCTAAAATTTCTCTATCCCAACCGTTTCGAACTTCTTTCACTCATTGCCTACCTTGTGATGGGGTGGCTTATTGTGATCGATTTTAATACATTCAAAGCACAGATAGCATTACCCGGATTTTGGCTGATTATTGCCGGAGGGCTTGCGTACAGCGGCGGTGTCTTTTTCTATAATTAAGGACAATGTAACCCATTTTCATACCATCTGGCACCTGTTTGTCATGGCGGGTTCTATTTTACAGTTTCTTGCTATTTTGATGTATGTAATATGATATTAGAATATTATAACTTTCATATCAGAAAGATATATTTCTCTCAATAAAACACTTTATTCTCTCAATATACCCTTTTTTTAAATTAAAAGGTTTATAATTCTCCACCTTGAAATAGTTATGTACTATTTTGACAGACAACAATCTTAAAAGGATACACAATGAAATTCATCAAAGGTTTGCTCGCTTTCATCGGCGCAATTGTCGTTATCGGCTTTATTTTTGCGTTCGTGAAGTTTGATCTTGGTTCACGTATGGGACAGGTTGCATCACTTGATTCACAGGCTATGCCTGAATACATGAAGATGTTCGACAAAGTACTTGCTACCGGTGATCCGGCTAAAGGTATGGTACGCCGAGTCAAAATGGAAATTCCTGAAGGTATGACCAAGCAGGAAGCATTTGAAAATGCACTGGAGATCGCTGATGAAGTTGCGAGCGAGCACGGTCTTGCAATGGTTGACAACAAAACCATGCCAAGAGGCGGAAAACTCTTCAAAGACGGTGGAAAACTGACACACATCCGTTCTTACTGTTCACCGACAATCGCAGACAAATTCCTTAACTACTCTCCATACTTCATCGGATTTATGCCTTGTAGAATCGGATTTGTAGAAGATGATAACGGCGATATCTACATCTATACTATGAGCATGGAGCTGATGATCAACGGTGGTAAGCCACTGCCTAAAGAGCTGCTTGAACTGGCAAACGAAGTTAGAAGCGGTATGTACGAGATGATCGAAAAAGCTGCCAAAGGCGAAGACGAATAATCTTCTGAAACCAAGAAACGCCATGCGTTTTTTGGTCTGACACATTAACACACTTCTATATCACATAGTGAAAAAATACTTCCCGGTCTATCTCTCAATCATTACCGTTCTTTTATATGCACTCTACAATGCCTACTTTAAGGATATTTCCAAGAAGAGCAAGAATCACCGTAATATTGTCCAGAAAGCTACATTCGAAAAGAAAAATACACTTCACCACTTCCGTGATCCAAAATCCTATATTGTGTATGTTATCAATCATGGATCTGAACGGCTTAAGTTTAAAGATGAAGAGCGTATGGAGGGCGGATATGTCTCATTGAATGATGCTCCAAAAGTGGCATGCTATGTTCTTTCTCTTACAGGTGAAGGGTGTCCCTACCCTAAAGAGGCTTCACTTCTTTACCAAAGCAATTGTGCCGGATGTCACGGTAATGACGGCAAAGGAGCCGGCGGAACCTACCCCGATCTGACACAAAGACCCCTACTTGGAATGCAAGGATTCTAAAAAATGCTATAATTTGTAAAAAAGGAGTGATTGTGAAAGAAGATCTTCAAAAATACATCCAGTCATCCAGAGAAGAGCTTGACAAGATTTCCAAAGCCATAGAGGAACGGTATGCATCGCTTACAGAAGAAGCAAAAGAGTATAGTAAAGCACTAAAAACGTATATCTCCGGTATCGAAGAGACACTAAAGAAAGCCGAAGATGAAACGCAACTGCAATCCCATCTCATGATGATGGAAGCAAAAGAGAAAATGGAAGAGATAAAAGACGATCTGGATACCTTTCTCTCACATACTGCCCAAAAAGGGCAGGAAGAGCTGGATCTGCTGGCGCTCAAAGCCCACCTGTTGAAGCTGGAGACAGAATCGTTTTGGGAGGAGAAAAGAAAATCCTTCTCCCGCCTCTATAGCCAGTCACAGATTGAAGCGACACGGCTTGCAGACAAAGCAGTACATGAGCTCAATACCATCATGATGCGACTGAGTGAGTTGCTCTGATGCATAGAGGAAAACGCTTTTTACTGTTCGTTACTGCACTTTTTGTTATGACGGCATGTATTCCACAAGGCAGTATTGTTCACAACAATAAATCGATCGTACTGAAGACGGCAGAGCGCTCAGTGGCGATAGATGCAAAAACGGATACAAAAAGGCATAAAAGTTTCTCCTCTCTCTATCTGACACAGACGATTCTCAAAACAGATAGTGGCAATTTGATTGTCTATGAAGAGGCCGACATCGATTCTCAGTACGAATTCAAACATACACTGGAGAGAACCATCGATGTTATATTCGAACCACGAAGCACACAATTGGTGCTGGCTGCAGGCAACCTCTATGCATACCGGTTGAGCCTTCCCACAGGGGTGTTGAATCTTATCGCTCAGAAAGACGGTATCTTTACTATGAAGTTTCTCTACGGTATGAATGATACCCAGTTCAAAAAGATCGTAAAGAGTTTCGATCCAAATGTAGACCTTCCTACTGTAAAACACCTTGTTGTACTGCACCATACAGATGAAGCGATCCATTCAAAATGGGATATTTTCAAGGTACAGTTTTACCCTCTTGTGAGACTTATGCCGCGCATGAGACCCCTATTGTAGTCCAAAACGACATCTTTTTGCGCTTTTTTTCAAAAACTAAGCTGGAGTATTGGAAAAACAGCTACAATAGACCTGATGAAAGATGAGGATCGAGTTCATCTTTTGAGTGTTATGTGTGTGTAAAAACCCTGCAAGACCCCCGAAAGACTCTCTATTTAAATGTTTTCACAAATTTAAATTACCAAAGGTATAACAATGGCAGAATTAGTAAACGGAACAGTAAAATGGTTCAACGATGAAAAAGGTTACGGATTTATTCAACAGGAAAACGGCGGAAGCGATGTATTTGTACATTTTCGTCAAGTAAACAACCCTGAGGGTGGTCGTGTAACACTTGCAGAAGGTCAAGCAGTAACATTCGAGATCGGTGAAGGACAAAAAGGCCCACAGGCTGAAAACGTCACAGCTGTATAATCCCTCTCCCCGGCACCTGCCGGGAACTTTAAATCCCCCACATTTCTATGACTCTCCACTAATCACTTAATCAATACATCACTTTAATATCTTTATCGTAAGATATTTCAAACAGTACCTCTATATGTTTTTTCGATTTTGGCGGCAGTGTGACCTCCATTTCCAGTTTCCCCTCTTTGAGTAATTTGTAGCTGTTTCCACTCACAGAAAGCAGACGTACCGCTATCTTGTCTGTAGCAGAGGTTGGAATACGTTCAGTGACAAGCATCTTTTTGGACTGATCGGACTTATTGGTGATGGTCAGTTCAAAACCGTCTTTTTTCTTGATGGTACCGCCAAAAATACCGCTTTCTTTTTCCTTATCTACTATCGGCTTCCTCTGTACATCAATATCCTGATCATTGCTGATATAGAGTTTGTATATGCCATCGTCATACTCGCCTGAAGCCTTTTCATTGATGATCGCTCCGTCTTGGTAGACCCTCCAGAGGTTTCGTTCTATCTGGAATTTTGGTGTAAAGGTACAGACTTTATATGCATGCGGATTTCGGTAGGCATGGAGTTCCGTTTGACATTTGGCAACCACGTTCCACTGCATTACAGGTACTTTTTTCCTAAGTCCGTCCGAAGGCAGATTCAGATCCTTAACCGTATACTCCCTGCTCTTTTCATAATGAGCCTGTACGGTTACTGCCGGTGCAGAGGCTGCTGCCATATCGTCGGCAACCATTGTCTTTTTCAGCATACCTCTTTCTGGGAACGGCTGCCGTTCTCTGACGACCCAGGGGCTAAAGTGTACCGGACGAAGGTATTGCATAGAGGGACGATGAAAAAAGGTTGCCTGCTCTGCTTCTATATCGATACCGCTGCGATTACGTATAGAGAGGTTCTGTTTTACTTCGATTTGGCTCTCTGATAGCAGTGTTGCCGTATATTCGGTCTCGAACGAGATATAGCCGTAAGGGATTTCAAGCGTGAGCATACCCTTGCAGTTTTTTTTGAGTCCTAAAGGGTGTGATGCGCGTGCCTGTCGGGAGAGATCGGCTTTAAGCTGTTTGAGGCGCTGTGTAGCCTTCTCTTTCTCTACTATGAGTTTTGTCTGCTCTTTTGCAACAGCCTTTGCCGCAGCGATGGCTTTTTTGGCATCAAGACTGTCCGGTTTTGGAAGGCTAATGAGCTTTTCAAGTATTTCACTGTTGAGCCTGTTTTGCTGTACCTTTGTTTTGACAGTTTCTATCTTTGTATAGAGATCACTGCAGAGGCGTTGGGAGGGTGGACACGTCTGCATCACCCGCAAGGGTACGGATGCTCCCTCGCACTTTGCTGTAATGTTTTTGGTAAGTCCGATAAACTCAGATGCGGGAAGATAGCTGTAGATACTTCTGTCCTGATAGACTGAAAGGGTAGATGACGATGCAGATACAACAGCAGCCATAGCCAACAAAGCAATACTTGTTTTTTTCATCATATTCTCCTAAAACAATATTGTGTCAGTATAGCATAGACTATTGTGACGTGCCGTTATTTCTCTTTTGAATATAGTCATAGATCGTCTTGATCTCTTCATCTGTCAAATAGTAGTGCGGCATGACAGGATGGTAACTGTTGAGGCTCTTTTTCATCTCTTCAAAGCTCTTATGCCGTATATCCGGTCCTTTCAGTGATGCTTTTCCATGCTCATCTCGGTAGCTTACGATGATCTTCCCCTCGCCGCTTTTGCCATGACACTGTGCACAGCTGACACCTCGCGGATTGTTGTAAAGCATCTGTCCATACTCATAGTGGGAGATAAAATCTTCTTCAGCGCCGAGAAGCAGCGGCAGTATAAAAAGTATATATTTGAGCATCGCTTACTCTCCGTAAACTAATTTGGCTATAATACTATCCTAAAATTCATTAACAAGGCCATCATATGCAGCTTATAGACGGTAAAGCGCTTGCCCAGAAGATACACAGCAATGTTGCCAAAGAGGTGGAGACACTCAAACAGGAAAAAAATGTTGTTCCCGGACTTGCGGTCATTCTTGTCGGTGACGATCCTGCCAGCCACGCCTATGTGAAGATGAAAGCCAAAGCCTGTGAGAAGGTAGGGTTTTACTCCATTACCCACAATATGCCTGAGACCATCAGTCAGGACGAGATCATCCAGATCATCGAAATGATGAACAGCAACCCTCATATTGACGGCATTTTGGTACAGCTTCCTCTGCCAAAGCATATCGATACAGACAAGATCCTCGAAGTGATCGACCCTAAAAAAGATGTGGACGGTTTTCATGCCTACAATGTCGGACGTCTGGTAACAAACCTTGACAGCTTTGTTCCCTGTACCCCGCTTGGCGTCATGAAGATGTTCGAAGAGTACAACATCGATCTTGAAGGCAAAGATGTCTGTGTGGTTGGTGCAAGCAACATTGTCGGTAAACCTATGGCGTCCTTGCTGCTCAATGCCAACGCGACTGTAACCGTAACCCACATCTACACCAAAGACCTCAAAGCACATACCAGCAGAGCTGACATCGTGGTCGTCGGTGTCGGTGTACCGGGTCTCATTAAAGAAGATATGGTTAAAGAAGGAGCGATTGTGATCGACATAGGTATCAACCGCATCGAAGATGGTTCTCTTGTGGGGGATGTTGACTTCCCCAATGTCAGCAAAAAGTGCTCCTATATCACGCCTGTACCGGGCGGTGTAGGACCAATGACCATCGCGATGCTGCTTAGCAACACACTCAAAGCAGCAAAGGCAAGAGCATAGTATGAAAAAATTTGCCGACAGACTCTACCGTTTTTCAAGCTCCTGGACAGGCACGATCATCATCGTGCTTTTTCTTATTTTCTTCGTCGCCCAATCATTTGTCATTCCAAGTGGCTCCATGAAGCGTACCGAACTCATCGGTGATTTTCTCTTCGCAAAAAAGTTCTCCTACGGTATCCCTACACCGCATCTGCCATGGCTTGAGATCCCAGTACTTCCGGACTTCAACAGCAACGGACATCTCATAGAAGGCCCTCGTCCAAAGCGTGAAGATATCGTTATTTTCCGTTATCCGAGAAATGAAAAAGTACACTACGTCAAGCGCTGTGTCGCTGTGGGCGGTGACGAACTTATCTATGCAGACAAAAAGCTGCTGATCCACTTTCATGAGGGAGATGACTTCATCAAAGCACACTACCCCAAAGAGAAGATCAGACAACTACGCGGAAAACTCTGGGTAGAGAACCCCTACATGGACAAATATCCCGGTATTCAGTATGTTCCGGAGGGCATGAACATCTTTGAAGCGCTGCTGAACTACTATATGTACAACAAACAGATCGACATGGTACCCATCTATGTCGAAGGCTTCGATGCACCTGCCTACAACCTTGGCAGCAATACTATAAACGCCCTCTACACCAAGGTGCCCGAAGACCACTATTATATGATCGGGGACAACCGTGACAACTCCAACGACAGCCGCTTCTGGGGGCCTGTCCCTTACCGTCTGATCGTCGGTAAGCCGTGGCTGATCTATATGAGTATCGAGCACCGCTCCTACGATCGTGTACTCAACGGACTCAAAAGCGGCGGCGGTCGTGACCATGCGGGGCTAAAACGTGTCTGTGGAGATGTACCCATCGACTCGGAAGCATGTAAAAAACTCTGGGACAGACAGCGCTTTACTGTACGCTGGGGACGTGTGGGAAGACGCATCGAAACGCTTGAACGGGAGCAGCCTGTCCAATGAGCGAAGCCCAACTGCTTAAAATTGCCGCTATGGTGATCGCACTTGCTGTTGCGATCATCGGGCATGAGATCATGCATGGCTGGGTAGCCTACAAATATGGCGACATGACTGCCAAAAGTCTTGGCAGACTTAAGTTAAATCCCATTGTGCACATCGATCCGGTAGGTACCATCCTTGTACCTGCCGTACTCTTTTTCTCCGGAGCCCCTTTTATTTTCGGCTGGGCAAAACCGGTACCCATCAACATCAATACGGTCATGCGAAACGGCGGTGCCAAGGCGGCTGTAGCAGTCTCACTTGCGGGGATCACCTACAACTTTCTGCTTGCAGCCTTTTGTGCAACCCTTTTCCCGCTCTTCATGCATCCTGACTCACTCATAGGCGCATTTGCCGCACTGCTACTCTACCAGACAGTACTGATCAACGTACTTCTTGGAGTATTCAACCTCTGGCCCATTCCTCCTCTTGACGGAGCACAAGCTGTCCGATATCTTGCTGAGGGGATGCAATGGCGCAGTTTTGCCTCATGGTATGACAAGATATACCCTTATGGAATGTTGATTCTTTTTGCGGTACTCTTTACTCCATTCTCAAACTATCTGTTCGAACCTGTTTCATGGATCGTCAACTGGTTACTCTAAAAAGAAAGGAAATATAATGGCTAAAAAATTCTATATCGCTACAGACCACGCAGGTTACGCAGTGAAAGCGTATGTCAAAGAGATCGTGACCGACCTTGGACATGAGATCATCGATCTTGGGCCAGACTCTGCTGACAGAGTCGACTACCCCGACTATGCACACAAGTGTGCACATGCTGTTCTTGCTGACCCGGGGAGTTTCGGCATCCTTATTTGTGGTACAGGTATCGGCATCTCTATAGCTGCCAACAAGATTCAGGGCATCCGCGCAGCCCTCTGCCACGACCACTACACCGCCAAACTGACACGTCAGCACAACGATGCCAATATCCTCTGCTTTGGAGAACGTGTTGTCGGGAAAGGTGTCATTGAAGATATGATCGAAGCCTTTGCAAACACAGAGTTTGAAGGCGGCAGACACGCCGGACGTGTCGCCAAGATCGAAGATGGAATGTGCAGTTTCGGTTCAGATCTGGGGTAAAGCTTACGCTTCGCCCGCCTGCTGTTTTTCAATCTCTTTTCTCACTGCATCCATATCAAGTTTCTTTACCTGATCGATCAGATCATTGAGTGCCTCTTCAGGAAGCATACCAGCCTGCTGAAATACACCGATACCTTCTCTAAGAATGATGATGGTCGGAATGGACTGAATACGGAAATGCCCTGCCAGTGCCTGCTCCTCTTCTGTATTGACTTTTCCAAAAAGAATATCGGGGTTTTCTCCTGCAACTTTTTCAAAAATAGGTGCAAACTGACGACAGGGTCCGCACCATGGTGCCCAAAAATCCAAAATCGCAATATCACTATTGAGTACCTTCTCTTCAAAGTTCTCTGCTGTCAAATTTTCCAATGCCATAGATGTTCCTTATTGTTTAGATTAGATAGCATTATGACATATTGAGTTGAAAGTTAGATTTAAATTGAAGCTATGCTACAATGCGTACACTATTGATATCAATAAGGAAAATACCATGACAATGACCCCTGAAGAGAAACAGATTATACTTGAAAGTATCCGCGATATCCCGGATTTTCCAAAACCGGGCATTGTATTCAAAGATATCACCACTCTGCTCTCCAACCCCGAAGCACTCAATACATTGATGACACACTTGGAAAACCGATACAAGCACTATAACCTTGATTATGTTGCCGGCATCGATGCGAGAGGGTTCATCTTTGGCAGCATTCTTGCAGACAGATTGGGCATTGGATTTGTACCGGTACGCAAAAAAGGCAAACTCCCCTACACTACCGTTGCAGAAAAATACTCGCTTGAATATGGCTTTGACGAGGTGGAGATACACATTGATGCATTTGGTAAAGAGGGGATGTGCAATGACAAACCTGCAAAAGTACTGCTTATCGATGATCTCATGGCAACAGGCGGTACTGCAAAAGCAGCTGCCAATCTTGTCAACAAAGTCGGTGCGGAGTGTGTTGAGGCCTGCTTTATTATGGAGCTGATGTTCCTCAAAGGCAGAGAGCAGTTCGAAATGCCGGTCTATTCGGTACTGCAGATAGACTAAAATCAGATATGATGGTACTCTATCCACTTAAGATCATGCGGTACTCATTTCTATTTGCAATAGCATTGCTCTTATATGGATGTGGTGGTACAGGCACAGAGATTGTTGTTCCGGAAGACTCTGGGGCAGGACACTACCAAGGAGAAGCAACCGTACTAATTGGTGTCGAGGGGCATGGCAAACGTGCACTCAGGCATCTTGAAATCAGCACTGCAGAAGCACCAGAGGGGTATGCGGTCTATTTTCATGACAAAAAACCTTCACATGGCCTTGTTGCCGTAAAAGTCAAGGCACCAAGCACCCATGTAAGACTTTCCGAATACTCTCTGACAGGATTTTACGGCTGCAGCCGGGGTAAACTGGGTTATGGGTACGGTGCAGATGAGATTACCCGTGTAGAGCCAGGTAAAACCTACTTTTTAACCACTGTCAATACTGCCATGAATACAACCTATGCGGAACTCTCTCCCAATCTTGCCAAAGAGGCAAAGAGGCAGTACGGATACAGCAATACGAAAAGAAAACAGCACACCAAACACCTCTTTAAAAGCCATATAGAACTTGCCTCAGATGGTTCATGAACTGCTGTTTCTAACCTCCCCTTTGCTATAATCTCCTCCATATCAACAGAAGAGTATGACATGGATTTGCACAAAGAGATTTACATTCCCAAACCGAGCCCTTTCGATCCCGATGATCTCGGACATTTTGGGAAATTTGGCGGCCGTTTTGTTCCCGAAACACTGATGCCTGCACTTGAACAACTGCGTCAGGACTACGAAGCGGTACGTTTCGATGCGGATTTCTGGGCAGAGGTAGACTACTACTACAAGCACTATGTGGGTCGCCCCTCGGCACTCTACTATGCTGCCAACATCTCCAAGGAAATCGGTGCCAAGGTCTATCTCAAACGTGAAGATCTCAACCACACAGGCGCGCACAAGATCAACCACTGTGTGGCTCAGGCGGTACTGGCAAAACAGCTGGGCAAGAAGAAGATCATCGCCGAGACCGGTGCAGGACAGCACGGGGTTGCTACCGCAACGGTAGCAGCACTCTTTGGACTGGAGTGCGAGGTCTTCATGGGTGCGAAGGATGTGGCACGCCAAGAGCTCAATGTCTTTCGTATGAAACTGCTTGGTGCCAAAGTACATGCCGTCCAGAGCGGCTCAAAGACCCTCAAAGATGCCATGAATGATGCCATCCGACACTGGGTGACCCATGCGCGCGACACCTACTACCTCATAGGCACCGTCGCAGGCCCTCACCCCTACCCTATGATGGTGCGCGACATCCAGAGCATCATCGGCTGGGAAGCCAAAGCACAGCTGCAAGAAGCTGAAGGCAGACTGCCCGACAAGGTCATCGCCTGTATCGGCGGCGGTTCGAACGCACTGGGGGTTTTCAACCACTTCCTTGAAGAAAAGAGTGTCGAGTGCATCGGCATTGAAGCAGGCGGTGAAGGGCTTGAAGGCAGACACGGCTGCTCACTCGAAAAAGGCAGCCCCGGCGTACTGCACGGACAGCTTAGCTACCTGCTGCAAGATGATGACGGGCAGATACAGGAAGCCCACTCCATCTCCGCAGGTCTGGACTATCCCGGCATCGGTCCGGAGCACGCCTACCTCAAAGACGAAGGCATCGCCACCTACAACCACATCACAGACGATGAAGCACTCGATGCCTTTGTCTGGCTAAGCCAAAAAGAGGGTATCATCCCGGCATTTGAGAGCTCACATGCTGTGGCATACCTCAAAAAGATGAAGCCAGAAGAGATCAAAGACCAACTGATCCTCGTCAACCTCTCCGGACGTGGTGACAAAGATATGATGCAGGCAAAGGATATTTTGGCGGAGCAGTTTGCATAATTTTCTCCTTAACCTCGTTACCACGCTCTACGTGGTAATGCATACCTAACCATTGGCAATAAAACAAGTCCAATTTCTTGATTACAAAATTTCTCAATCGAACTCCGGCATATACCGGTTGGCAATGACAACCGAAAGTGGTATCTGCACCAGATAGGCGAACATAATAGGCAGCAGCATCGACACACCAAAGGTACCTGCTGAGAAGGTGCTGATAACCAGTGCAAGGGTGATGTAGCGTGTGACACTCTGCCAGTAGGCTGCCCTCTCCTGTGGCGAGTTCAGGTTAAATATCCAGGTCGAAGCGGCAACGACCAGTGCGTAGAAGACAATAACGGCTATCAGTGCCACATAGAAGAGTTCTGGCTCAAAGTCATACACCTCTACCAGCTGCTGGGAGCTCTGCAGTCCAAAGAGGTAGAAAAGGATAATAAAGATACTTCCCTGACTGATGAACTTTTTATACTTCTCTATCAGCGTGACAAGCGGTTTGATCTGGAGTATGATACGGCTGGCAACAAAGGGAATGATCACGAGCAGCATGATGACAGGCTGTGCAAAGCGCCGTATGGTGATGGTTTCGTCATAGTCGATGCCAAAATAGGGTGCGGTGTACATGGCAAAAAGATGCAGCATCAGCAGCGAAAGCGGTACAGCGACAAGGTTGACAAAGAGCAGCAGAAAGCCAAAAGAGGTGTCACCGTGCGAGCGTTTGATCCAGTGCATCACCATCCCGCCGCCACCAAGCACCGACAGAAGGAAAAGCCCCGCTGCAATACCCAGATCGCCCGTAACAAGCCCTACTCCAACAGCAAAGAGTGGCAGAAGTAGAAAGTTGACCACAAACCCCTTAAGCATCAACCCTTTGTATTGCCACATCAGAGCAATCTCACGCACTTTGAACTTGAACAAAGAGGGCATGATGAGTGTCAGTCCGGCAAAGAGGCAGATATTGGTACTGAAAATAAAACCATCGGTATAACTTCCATAAAGAAATCCAAGCAGTGCACCAAGAAAGACAATCAGGATCAATTGCATTAAGTATCCTTTTCTACAACAATTCGTAAGTATTATATCATATCGGAGTGATTACCTCTCCTTTACCTTTCTTTGCTATACTTGCCTAACCAATTACGCAACAGAAGGAAAAAAGATGAATTTCAATATTACCACTGCGCCTATCAATGAGATAAAAGCCGATGTAGAGGTGATCATCGTCATTGACGGTAACCTCAAACACCCTACGGTCAAAGACAGAAAACTGCTCAAAAAAGCGGGGTTTTCCGGAGCACAGAATGAAGTGTGCCACCTTGTCGAAAAAAAGCGACTCTATATTGGTGCCGACAGCCTCAAAGGAGCGGCGATCCGTCCTGCTGCAGCGAGTGCCATCCGTGCATTGACAGGCAAAAAAGGCTTTAAACGCCTCAAGATCGCCACCTATGTCAGCCATCCAAGATGCTCTGCGTCTATCCGTGCGATGGTTGAGGGGCTGGTACTTGGCAGCTACACTTTTACTGCCTACAAGAGCAAAAAGAGCAAATGCCCGGTCAAAACAGTCGAGATATCACTTGAGGGCTACGAAGCACATGAGATCAGCATGGAGACTGCCGCACGTGCCGTACACAACGGTGAGATCGTCGCTTCGGCAACCAACTATACCAGAAATATCGTCAACACGCCACCGGATGACTTTTACCCCGAAACCATGGTCAAAAAAGCGAAAAAACTCGCTAAAGAGCTTGGGCTTGGATGCAAAGTGCTCGATGTCAAAGCGCTTGAAAAAGAGAAGATGAATGCCCTGCTTGCCGTCGGACGTGCTTCAAGACATGAGCCAAAGGTCATTCACCTAAGCTACAAACCCAAAAATCCCAAAAAGGTCATTTCGCTTGTGGGTAAAGGACTTACCTACGATTCAGGCGGTCTGAGCCTCAAACCGGGTGACTTCATGGTCACCATGAAAGCGGACAAGAGTGGTGCCTCTGCTGTGATCGGGATGATGAAAGCGGTAGCGGAGATGGGACTAGATGTGGAAGTACACGGCTTCCTCGGTATGGTAGAGAACATGATCGGCGGTGATGCCTACAAGCCTGACGATGTACTCAAAGCCAAGAACGGCAAAACCATCGAAGTACGCAACACCGATGCCGAGGGACGTCTGGTACTGGCAGATGTACTCTGCTATGCACAGCAGGAGGTCAAAGCGGACTATCTTTTTGACTTTGCAACCCTTACAGGTGCGTGTGTTGTGGGTGTTGGACACTACACTTCCGGTGTCATGGGTTTCTGTGATGATCTCAAAAACAAAGTAAGAC
>JALTYW010000093.1 GCA_027046415.1 Sulfurovum sp. | reverse complement strand
AAAATGTGCTCAAGCCAAATGCAAAAGCAATCATCAGCACCTTTAGAACAGATGGGCCGATCCAGTGTGCAGGGCTTGATATTATGCAATACGACCATGAAAAAATGCTTAATGAACTGCCAGATGGACTCAAGCTGATAGAGAGTGAAGAGTATACCCATATAACCCCCAAGCAGACAATGCAGGAGTATATCTACTTTGTACTGGAGAGACTTTAAAAATATTTATCTACGTATTCCAAAAATGCAATTTGGAATATACTGAAGAGAAATTCAATACTACTTCTTCTTCGGCATCTTCAAAATAACGATGGTTGCGACAATAATCACTGCATAAAGAATATACATCGCAGTATCGGGATTGGACTGTGGCATTACTGTACCTCCATGATCACATCACCCTGCTTGACAATGCGCAGTTTTTTTTCAATCTCCCTGACATCACTGCTTTCTGTTACAACAATCGGTGTGATCGTACTTTTGGCGTGTTCCGAAAGATAGGAAAGATCGGCTTTGATGACAGGATCACCCGCCTCTACCTTCGCCCCCTCTTCGGCTATCCGTTCAAATCCCTCGCCCTGCAGCGCGACAGTCTCCAGACCTATATGTACCATCACCTCAAGGTCTTTGTCACTTTGAATGCTGAATGCATGGTTTGTCGAAAAAATCTTGCTGACGACCCCATCAATCGGTGCACAAAAGGTATCTCCGGCAGGCATGATCGCAACACCGTCACCGACCATTTTCCCCGCAAAAACCTCATCCGGTACTTCACTAATATCGACCACCTGTCCATCTACCGGGGCATAAACTTCTCTGATTTTGCGTTTGAACAATCCAAACATCTATAGACTCCTTTGGTATTTCATCTCACCTGCAACGAATGTCGCTATGATACCCACCTCTTCATCAAAAATGACCATATCGGCATCGTAGCCTGCCTCCAGCCTGCCTTTCTTTTCAAAGTACAGTTTTTGTGCAGGCAGTTCCGTGACACTTCGAATGGCCTGCGGCAGGGTCATGGAGGTATGTTTTACCATATTGCGTACTGCTTCGTTCATCTTCAGCACACTGCCTGCAAGTGTGCCATCAGCAAGTCTTGCCTCACCATCTGTCACCTCTACCTTCTGTCCGCCAAGGTCATAAGAGCCGTTTTTCATACACCCTGCACGCATCGCATCGGTGATGAGTATCAGGTTTTCCCGTTTTTCTCTCCACACCATACGCAGTGTCGCCGGATGCAGGTGCACCAGATCCGCGATGATGTCACAGCTGACATTTTCATCGTCAAATACCGCCCCCACAATACCGGGTACACGGTGTTTGAGCGGCGGCATTGCGTTAAAGAGGTGGGTTGCGTGGCGCACACCAAACCCGAAACTCTCTTTTGCTTCATCATAATTCGCATCAGAGTGGCCGATACTGAGCAGCACTTCTGGATACTTCCGTCCTATCTCACGGATGAACGCTTCCGCCCCTGCCACTTCAGGTGCAAGCGTGATCATCTTGACCAGATCCATATGTTTTTCTATGGAGGAGAGCAGAGGTTTTTGAACAAATTTGGTATCCTGAGCTCCCTGTCTGACTGGGTTGATAAAGGGACCCTCCAGATGCACACCTAAAACCTGTGCTCCATCCAGCCCTTTTTTACACGCACGCACTGCACTGATCGCCGCATCGATCTTCTCCCGTGCCATCGTCATCGTCGTAGCAAGAAAAGAGGTGATACCCGTCTGCACCAACGTTCGCGAAATAGTCTCAAGTGCCTCCGGAGTGGCATCCATCACATCCGCACCACCGCTTCCGTGAATATGAATGTCAATGAAACCTGCCGAGACATACGCTCCTTTTACATCGATAACATCGCATCCTTGCGTATTGATACCTGTGTCAACTGTCACTATGGTTTTGTCAAAAAGGATGGTCATATTGTCATGTATTGTTTCACCAACAATGACTCTTGCATTAGTCAGCGCTTTGATTAGCCACCTCCGCTTTGGCAAGCTGCTCTTTAAGTACCCGTTTGAGTACTTTTCCTGTAGCGTTTTTTGGAAGTTCATCAATGACATGAATCTGCTTGGGCAGCTTGAAGTTGGCAAGTTGCCCACGAAGGTGTGCTTTCAAGCTTGCCTCATCGAGTCTATCCACCTCCTCTTCAAGTTCAACATACGCTACAGGTATCTCACCATTCTTTTCATCAAAGATGCCAACCACCGCTGAAGCTTTTATCTGTGGATGAGTGTCTATTACATCTTCAATCTCTCTTGGATAGATATTGATTCCCTTGGAAATAATGAGATCTTTTTTCCTGTCCACAATAAAAAGGAAGCCATCTTCATCCATATAGCCCATATCACCAGTCAGCAGCCAGCCGTTGACAATGGTCTCCGCTGTCGCTTCGGGACGCTTCCAGTATCCCTGCATCACATTGTCACCCCGCACAATGATATCACCTATCTCACCATGTGGCAGCTCATTCATATGCTCGTCAACGATCTTCATCTCGTACCCAGGCAGTGCTGTCCCCACTGAACCGGCTTTCTGTTTTTCAAAGGTATTAATGCAGACTGCGGGGCTTGCTTCACTCAATCCGTAGCCCTCAAGCAGCGTTGCACGTTTGAATTTTTTTGCCATTGCATCAAGCGTTTTGGGCTGCAATGGTGCTGCACCGGAGATAAACGCACGGATACGGTTGAACCACATAAAGTACCATGGCAGCTTTGCTCTGGCAAGTGCGTTGTATACATCAGGTACACCAAAAAAGATCGTTACCCGTTTCATCAGCGTCTGCTTAAAAATGTTGCTGAAAGGCTGCAGCGACTTGATAATGACGATACTCGCCCCCACATAGAGCGGCAGTACAACACCAATAGTAAAGGTAAAAGAGTGGAACATCGGTAAAAAGACAATCACACGGTCTTTGTGTGTGACACGGATGGTCTGGCGACCCGAGTCAGCATTGGAAAGAATATTGCGGTTGCTAAGTATCGCCCCTTTTGGCTTACCCGTTGTTCCGGAAGTGTAGATAAGTACTGCCGTATCGTCCAGTTTCCCCTCTCTGTAGGATACTTCTGTACCCTGCCTCCATACGGCGTCGAAACGTAGATCGTTCTCTCTTATATGTTCAGCATCCCCTTCCCAAAAGATACAGCTGCACACTTCCGATGCATTTGAAGTCTTAACCACTTTGGCATGAACGGCAGAAGCCATTAGCACCGATGCACCACTGTCTTCAAGAATATAGCTGAGTTCATCGGCTTTGAGAAAGGTGTTGACAGGTACCAGTATCGCACCGAGCTTGGAAACAGCAAAGATTGCGTAGACAAATTCGGGGGAGTTGCGCAAAAAGAGTGCAACCCTATCACCCGCTTTTACCCCTCTTTGTGCCAATACGCCTGCAAGCGTATCAGCCTTTGCCAGAATGTCTCGGTAGCGAATCTTCTCTTCATCCACAAAAAGCGCTGTTTTGCCACCGCGCGTTTTTGCCTGATGCTGCGCGATCTCATAAAGGGTATTGAACGGATAGCCCATCTTAGAACTCGTATGCAAGCCCTACTGTTGTCAAATAGGCACCGCCTCCACTGAAGCTTCCGCCTTGAGAGAGCACTGACTGAGGATTAAAGTATTCTCCTTTAGCAAGAGAGAATGGCTCTTTATCATCATAGAGGAAAGAGAGCCCCCAGCTAAGATTCTCTGTCTGCTGATAGCGGAACCCCATAGTGAAAATCTTCGCATCACTGTCTGGCAGTTCAAATCCTGTATACGCCTTTGGTACCGGTGTCTCATCCAGTGCAAAACCCATCATAACCGTAGTTTTGCCAAGTTCGATAGTTGCACCTACTCTAAAGGTATTGGTATCTTCCCAGTTTTTCGGAATTGGGGCATCAAATACCGGTGCATAAAAGCCGACACTCGAGGCATAATTGAAATCAAGTGTATCATACGCAGACCAGTAGGTACGTTCATAGTTCAGCTCCAGTGTAAAGGTTTTCTCCCAAGTCTTCGATACAGAAATATTCAGTGCTGCAGGTAGTGGTACAGAAACACTTGCATCCCCATTGTAAGGTACACCTATACCGCTCAATACAGCTGTTCCCTCTTCATCCAGATCTACCTTGGAACGGTATGTCGCTGCGATGGTAATATCTTCTGTTGGTCTGTAGCTGAGCGCAAGGTTGTAGCCAAACTCAACCGTATCCCCTTCCATATCTCTAGCAAACGGTGCAGGCGCAAACCCTGCCGCATAGATATCTGCCGCATTGCTGCGTACAACCCCTTCACTGTAGATCACACGAAGCCCGCCGCCCACACTGAAGTTATCTGCCACCTTATAGGAGAAACTAGGACTCAGTTCAAGTATCTTCAGTGTAAACTCTTCGGCAGATGCTTTTTGGAATGGGGTATTCCACTTTTTCGTCAACCCGCCGGGAGCGGTCAGGCTTACCCCCCATCTGAAGTCACCGATCGCATTGGCAACATAGTGAAGATTCGGAATCAGAATATTCTCCACTTCCGATTCTCCGGAGAATGGACCGGCAAGTGTATAGACATTCGAAGGCAGGTGCGCCAGAGTCACACCGCCTTCAATGTACTGTTTGTCACCCATAAAGGCCATGTTGGCAGGGTTGTAGTATGCCGTATCCGCACCGCTTGTATGCGCAACATACGCTGCCCCAAGTGCCATAGAGTTGAGTGACTGTTCAGGGATCTTGTATGCCCCTGCCGTTACCGCCGTTGCCGCTGCTGCACTGAGTGCAATCGCCTGTACTATCCTTTTCATTGTTCTTCCTTTGTATCTTTTTCAAGCCTGAACTTGTGCAAACCTCCCGTGGGAGATTCAAACAAACTCAGAGAAAGCACTACGCTTCAATTAGCGCATAGAGTGCTTCGATCTCTTCTGGCCATATCTCCTCATTGATCGTCTCAAGTACCAGAGGAATATCATCCATCCGTGGATCATTCATGATAAACCGGAACGCATCCCATCCGATCTCACCAAGCCCAAGCGACTGGTGTCTGTCCACCCGTGATCCCAGCGGCGGTTTGGAGTCGTTGATATGCATCCCGCTTAGATACTCGAAGCCTACAATGCGACCGAACGCATCCATCGTCTCCTCGTACGCTTCGCGGGTACGCAGATCGTAGCCGGCAGTAAAGGTATGGCAGGTATCCAGACAGACACCTACCCGACTTTTGTCATCGATCTTGTCAATCAAATGTGCAAGATGTTCAAACCTGTACCCAAGATTGCTTCCCTGTCCTGCAGTATTTTCGATCACAAGTTTGACACTGGAACCTGCCGTCGCTTCTATGGCAAGGTTCATCGACTCGGCGATCACATCCAAACAGTGCAGTTCTGCCTCCATCAGCTTCTCTGCATACTGCGGGTCTCGCTTGGGAACCTTGACAAGGTGGGAACCGGGATGGAAATTAAGTTTGTCCAGCCCAAGCTGCTCACAGCGTTTGAGTTCTTCAATAAAAGACTCCCTTGATTTTTCAAGTTTGTCCGCTTCTGGATGTCCAAGATTGATCAGATAGCTGTCATGTGGCAGTACATGTGTGGGAAGGATACCACTTTTGGCAAGGTTGTCTTTAAATGCTGCTATAGAGTCTTTACTCAGCGGTTTGGCAACCCACTGGCGCTGATTTTTGGTAAAGAGGGCAAATGCCTTCGCCCCGATCTTCATGGCATTGAGCGGTGCGTTCTCTACACCGCCGCTCGCACTGACATGCGCCCCGACAAACTTCATATTAACCTCACACTGTTTTGATCTTGATCACAATATGATTGATTGTATCATGAAAAACGATCTCATTCTTTAAAACATGATAGAGAATATCGTATTTTGCGGGCTTGAAAAGTTTTTGTGTAAAGCCGTTACGTTTTTCTATCACCCCCTGCCCGTCAAAGAGCGGTTTACCCCTAAATATCCGCTCCAGTGTATCTGCCGGATAAACAGCTGCAAGCATGCGCCGGTTAAATGTCTCTCTTTCAAGACAGGAGAAAGCTCCGGTACAGATATGTGATTTGTCGATCTGTAGACGTAAAAGTGCTTGTCCATTACCGTATATCTCCGCTTTCACTTCATCTGGACTTTGATAAACAAACCCTTGGTCGGCATAACGCATTAGCGGTGTTTTGATGACAATAAAAGCACTTTTTTGTTTCATCACCGGCACTTGTCCACACCCATTTATCATCAGCATACCAAACAGTAACGCTGTCACGATCCCTCTTGCCATAAAATATCCTTTTTCTGAAAATTATACCAAACTTTAAGAGTTATTTAAGGGGTCAGTTTATATAATTCCGTCCACAAGTTATCAACGGCCCCTTCATCTAGCGGTTAGGATTCATGGTTTTCATCCATGCCACAGGAGTTCGAGTCTCCTAGGGGTCACCAACCACACTTTGACATTTCCCATTAAACCATTTCAATTTCATCTTTTTTACCACTTCAAGATTTTCTATGCTGTTATACGATACATCCAGATAGACCAATTTGGGCAGATCGGCCAAAGCATCGATATTTTCAATGTGATTATGATGTGCATCAATCTTCTTAAACGTGGAAAGTCTTCCAAGCACATCTACCGACTTCACTCGGTTGTGCTTCATAAAGAGAAACTTCAGCCGCTCGTTTTCTGAAAGCGGCAAAAGATCACTGATACGGTTATGAGAAAAAGCAAGCTTATGCAGCTGCGTCAACGGCGCCAGCACATCAATGCTCTCTATATCGTTTCTTGAAAGGGAAAGACGCTGAAGCCAGACAAGTTCACCCACCTCCTGTGGAACCTCTTTGAGCCCCAAACCGCTTAAATCAAGCCATAGACTTTTGCTCTTTTTACATTCGAAAATACGGGCTTTGGCAATTTCGTTCGGTGTCATACTTTTGTCCTTTATGTGCAGCAGTATAGCCAAAATACACAGTTCTTACTCTATGTAACCCCCAAAGTTACCCCTATAAAATGTAGATGCTATGGTATTTGATGAGATTGTATCAGATGCTAAGATACTTTGAAAGTCCTTATTTTAGGGATATTCATGGGTTTTATTGGACGAGTATGTATTGAGGAATGGTGGACCCTATCGGGATCGAACCGACGACCTCTTCGCTGCCAGCGAAGCGCTCTCCCAGCTGAGCTAAGGGCCCACAGTGATTTAGTGGAGGAAATTCTACCACAAACTCTCTAAAATATCCCTATCTGCCAAATCCCTCAGTATCACAGGTCAAAAGAGACCAACTCCCCGCGTTTGAGCCGAGGGATGACATCGGTTTTGATCTTGCGTATAAGAAAACTTTTTTGGCTGAAGGGCATACTGTTGTCCGCAACGATCTGTCTCAGGCGTGTATCGTAGTGCTTTATCAAAAAGTTGCGCAACACCTCTTGAAGCTCATTTTCATTCATCACTTTCAGGCTCTCATCGACCGCAATACCCATCAGATGCGGATGCTCCTTCTCATCATTGATCAAGGCAGTAAACAAAGATGCATAGCCGCCAAACATCTTCGCATCGACCACATCCAGTACCGAATCGATCAGTTCGGGTCTCTCCAGTAGGGTTTTAAGGATGCTCAGTTGTGCCACATCATCTTTTGGCTGAGAGAAGTTCTCTCTGGCACGTTCCGGTCTGCTCTGACTTCCAAACATTACAGGTGAAACCCCCAGCAGGGTTGCTGCCATAGGGATGTACGCATCTTTGATGATCTGGCTGAGCCCTGCAAGAAACTGTTTGAGCGTACCAAATGCTGCCTCTTTGGCACGGGGGTCATGCAGATCGTACCCTTCGACGATCTTCTCCAACACAAACGGAATGAGCGGTTTGGCATCCCGCAGCAATGCTGCAACCTTCTCGCTCTCCCCTTTTGCGATCAGGTCAGCAGGATCCTGCCCGTCAGGGAAAAGCACCACACCACCGTCAAAATTAGCATGGGCAAGCATCTGTGCCGCTTTTAGCGCAGCAGCCACCCCTGCCTTGTCTCCGTCATACGCCAAAATGACTTTAGGGTCACCCTTGCGCAAGAGCGGAAGATGTTCACTTGTCAGGGCTGTTCCAAGTGTCGCCACTGCCTCGGTAAAACCTGCCTGATGGAACATCACCACATCCAGATACCCTTCACAGACAATGAGCTTTTTGTGCTTGTAGATACTCTCTTTTGCAAGATGATAGCCGTAAAGCAGCCGCGACTTGTTAAAAAGCTTGGTTTGCGGGGAGTTGATATATTTTGCCGGATGGTTGGTAATGGTACGCCCACCAAAACCGACTGCTGCACCGTTTGGAGAATAGATGGGAAAGGTTATGCGCTCGACCAGACGGGCATAGTAGCCGCCATCTTCTCCCTGCGCCAAGATACCTGCTTCAACTGCCTGCGGTCTTGGAAGAGAGGTGCTGTCGAGAAACCGCATCACCGAACGGCCATCCGGCACATAGCCTATGCCAAAACGCTCGATAGAGTTTTGTGAAATACCCCGCTGACGCAGATAGTTTTTTGCTGTTTCATGCTGTTCAAGATTTTTCACATACCAACGCTGAATTGCCTCAAGCACCCGCTTGGCATCGGAGTAGTCCGAACTGCCTTTGGTATAGTTGAGCGAAAAGTTGAACATCGATGCCAGCTTCTCGATCGCTTCGGGGTAGGAGAGTTTCTCAAGCTCCATCACGAACTTGATAGCATCTCCTCCCACACCGCACCCGAAACAGTGGTAGATCTGTTTGGAGGGGCTCACCACAAACGAGGGGGTCTTCTCTCCGTGGAACGGGCAGTTGGCTTTATAGTTGGCACCTGCTTTTTTAAGCTCGACATAGTTGCCGACCACATCCACGATATCGATACTGTTTTTTAGAGACTCTATAGAGGCATTGTCTATCATGACCGCATTATATCCAATTTGGTATAATCTGCGGTAGGTAGTAGGTAGTAGGTAGTAGGTAGTAGGTAGTAGGTAGTAGGTAGTAGGTAGTAGGTAGTAGGTAGTAGGTAGTAGGTAGTAGGTAGTAGGTAGTAGGTAGAAGGTAGAAATGATAACAAGAGTAAAGTTTATGTCAACCCATTTTAAACATACTACATCTCACAACAAAAGCATTGCAAAGCATTGCATACCAACACTCCTACCTCCTACTTCCTACCTCCTACTTAAACTAGCTCCTCACTCTTCTCTGTGCCAAAGGCACTCATGATGGAACATATTCTCCCAGCATACAACGATCCTCTATTCAGTATTTTGCTGATCATTACCATAAGTTTGATCATCGCGCTGGCAACCTATGGTTGGGGACTTTACAAGCAGCAGAAAGAAGCAGGGAATCTTTTAAAGTTTCTCGATAAGTTCGACAGTGCGGAGTGTGCCCTTGATACAGAGGAGATGCCTTTTGAAGCACATATGTTCAAACCGCTTACCCTGCTTGCAAAAGCGTTTGAAAACTCCGGAGAGTACCACAAAGCAATCAGCATCTATCTCTATCTCATCAAAAACAGTGACAACGAACTGGCAAAAACCGAACTGATGGAGCGGCTTGGTACAACCTACCTTCATGCCGGATTTCTGGAGCGTGCAAGAAGTATTTATGTCGAGATACTCAGAAAAAAACCTCGAAGCAAAAAAGTACTGTATGAACTTGGGGTTGTCTACGAAGTGATGCAGGAGTATGACAAAGCAAAAGAGATCATTGAACCACTCGAACTGCTTGATGAAGATACATGGAAACTTAAAAAATTTTTGGAGTTTGCACAACTTACCGCCAACAAACGTCTTTCAACAGAAACAAAACTACAAAAGCTGCAGGCACTACTGAAAGATGAGCCGTCACTCTACCGCCAGATCATCTCCGCCATGCTCAAACTTGACACGCGCATTGCATGGGAGCACATCGATCCTGCACGCCTGAAAGAGATTCTCGACATCCTCTGGTTCTTACCCAATTCACAACTCGATTTGGATATAATCTCGACCAATACACAGCTAAGTACGCTCTACTACGCCAAGGGGTATCTGCAAAAACCCATGGCACAAAGCGGCATCTTTTCACTTGATCTGATCGCGAAAGCAAGAGAGAACGGGTTTGAAGATACGGAGCTTCAATTCTCCTATCTGTGTAAAAAATGCAAACAGAGTTTTCCTGTCTCTTTTCGGCGCTGTCCGAACTGTATGGCAATCAACTCTGTAGAAGTTGAGGAACAGATTGCAAAAGCAAGCACGCAAACGGATTACTCTCTACTCTGACGGATCCAGTCTCGGCAATCCCGGTCCCGGAGGATATGGCGGCATACTGTCATACAACGGACACACAAAAGAGTACTGTGGCGGAGAAGCCCATACCACCAATAACCGCATGGAACTTCGCGGGGTCATTGAAGGACTCAAACTCCTCAAAGAACCCTGTGATGTCGAGGTGGTGTCCGACAGCTCCTACGTGGTCAAGGCGATCAATGAGTGGCTTGATGGCTGGGTCAGAAAAGATTTCAAAAAGGTCAAAAATGTCGACCTTTGGAGAGAGTACCTCGAAGTTTCCAAGCCCCATACCATTCATGGTACATGGGTACGGGGACACGACGGACACCCGCAAAACGAACGGTGTGACGAACTCGCCAGAAACGAGGCGGAACGCATACAAAAAAGCTTACAGGAGGCACTATGACAGACTATACACAGCTTGAAAAACGTCTGAACTACACTTTCAAAGACAAGCAGTTGATTATTGAGGCTTTGACCCACAAAAGCTACAAAAAGCCTTACAATAATGAGCGGCTTGAATTTCTCGGCGATGCCGTACTTGACCTGATCGTTGGCGAATATCTCTTCATAAAGTTCCCAGACTCAAATGAGGGAGTTCTCTCCAAAATCAGAGCTTCACTGGTCAATGAAAGCGGCTTTACCCTGCTTGCCAAAGCGATTGACCTTGGCACATACATCTACCTTTCACCTGCGGAGGAGAACAACAACGGCAGGAACAAACCCTCTCTTCTTTCCAATGCGTTTGAAGCAGTCATTGGCGCCATCTATCTGGAAGCGGGGCTTGAAAAGGCAAAAGAGATCTCCATAGCGCTTTTGGAGGCAGAACATCCCAAAATCGATCTCGATACCCTCTCAAAAGACTACAAAACAGCTTTACAGGAACTCACTCAGGCATCACACGGTGTCACACCGCAATATGAACTTCTGGGAAGCTCCGGTCCCGACCACAAAAAAGAGTTTGAGATCGCTGTCAAGCTCAACGGTGAGACCATTGCATCTGCCAAAGGCAAAAGTAAAAAAGAGGCACAGCAGAAAGCCGCAAAGATCGCACTGGAGGCACTTAAATCATGAATACTTTCGGCAAACGACTCACCCTCACCACCTTTGGCGAATCACACGGTAAAGCAATCGGCTGCATCCTTGATGGTGTACCTGCCGGATTGAAGATAGATGAAGATTTCATCCAGTCCGAACTCGACCGCCGAAAACCCGGTAAAAGCAAACTGGAGACCGGACGAAAAGAGCCTGACAGGGTTGAGATACTCTCAGGTGTCTTTGAAGGGATGAGTACCGGAACCCCTATTGCCATGGTGATCTTCAACACCAACCAGAAGAGCAAGGACTACGAGAATGTCAAAAACCTCTTCCGCCCCGGACATGCGGACTTTACCTACTTTCACAAGTATGGTCTGCGTGACTACCGCGGTGGCGGACGAAGTTCTGCTAGAGAGACTGCTGCACGGGTTGCGGGTGGTGCCGTTGCCAAACTGATGCTCAAAGAGATGGGCATTGCCATTCAAAGCGGTCTGTGTGAAGTCGATGGCATCAAAGCAGAGACCATCGATTTTGACCATGCCAAAACCTCCAAACTCTGTGCCCTTGACCCCAACAAAGAAGCAGAACAGGAGAAAGCAGTACTCAACGCAAAAGAGGCACATGATTCCGTAGGTGGTGTGGTACTCACCACCGCTACAGGTGTACCTGCAGGACTTGGCGAACCACTTTACTACAAACTCGATGCCCTGCTTGCCGATGCCATGATGGGCATCAATGCCGCCAAAGCAGTCGAGATCGGAGACGGGATTGCCAGCACCCACCTCAAAGGCAGCCAAAACAACGACCCCATCACCCCTGAGGGCTTTGCCAGCAACCATGCCGGAGGCATTCTCGGCGGCATCAGCAACGGTGACACCATCATCGTCAAGACCCACTTCAAACCAACCCCGTCCATCTTTCAGGAGCAAGACACCGTAACCGTTGACAATGAACCTGTCAAATGCAACCTTAAAGGCAGACACGACCCCTGTGTCGCCATCCGCGGTGCTGTCGTTACAGAAGCGATGATGGCACTGGTACTTGCTGACATGGCACTGCTCAATATGGGTAGAAAGATGGAGCATCTTTCCAAAATTTACGGGTAAATATGATCTATAAGATATCTGCGTAGGGTGCGTACTCACGCACCTTCAAACCGTTTATCAAAAATAACCGTTGCTATTGACATACGCTTCAAAGGTGCGAAACATCACACCCTACAGTCACCCCATACACCTTTTTAAAACAGTGTCAGCTCATCCACCCCTTTTACCCTGAAACTCTTTCGATGCACCGGACATCTTCCGTGCACCTGCAACGCTTCAATATGCGCTTTGGTACCATACCCCTTATGTTTCTCAAACCCATACGCCGGATAGGTTTTGGCCAAAGCAACTATCTCCCTGTCACGCGTCACCTTTGCCAAGATGCTCGCCGCAGAGACCTCCACTACCTTTGCATCGGCCTTGACCATAGTTGTTATGTTGTCAACCCCAAAGGTGCTGTTGCCGTCAAAAAGATAGTCCACATCCGGTATATGCTCCTGTATGGACTGCAACCCGCGCCGCAAACACTCCGAAATGCCAAGTGCATCCACCTGTTGTGCCGAAAAAGAGACAATGTGATACAGCGCATTGGCAACAATCACCTCATAAAGTGCTTCCCGCCGTTTCTGTGTCAGCTTTTTAGAGTCTGTCAACCCGTCAACCTCTCCTGTCAACACCACCCCAGCCATCACCAGCGAACCGGCTATGCACCCGCGTCCGGCTTCATCTATGCCGCAGAGAGGTTTGTTTTGTTTTGTCATATTCTCTCCGTACTGTTCTTATCTTGTGTGCATAAGCATGGTGTTGTGAGGGGACAACATCCTATGCATTTGTCAACACTTCCAAAAACGCTTCGCCGTACCGATCGTATTTGACTTCGCCGATGCCGTGTACTTCCAGCATCTCCTCTTTGGTGGAGGGTTTTTTGGCACTGAGGTCTTTGAGGGTTTTGTCGGAAAATACGATGTAAGGGGGGATGCCGTTTTCCGAGGCAATCTCTGTGCGCAGGGCTTTGAGCTTGTCGTACATCTCTACATCGTAGTCGTCAAAGTAAGTCACCTTGCGTTTTGGTACGCTTTTGCGCACCTCAAGGCGCTCTTTTTTCATGGTTATAGCATGTGTTCCTTTGAGCACCTCTACCCCAAACGAGGTTAAAGCGTACACTTTGAACTCTCCTATCTGCACTGCTCCAAGCTCCAGCAACTTGTCGGCAATGCTGAGCCACTGTGCTTTGGAATAGTCTGTTCCGATGCCATACACACTCAGCCCGTCATGTCCGTTTTGCAAAATGCGCTGCTCTTTGCTACCGCGTAAAATGTCAACAATGTAGTGGATACCAAACTTCTGTCCGGTACGCACCACTGCCGAGAGCATCATGCGTGCAGCCTGAGTGATGTCAACCCTCTCCTGATCTGGCATGATGCAGTTGTCACACTTGTCACCACACGCCTCAATACGGTCATCAAAGTAAGCGGCGATACTCTGGTGGCGGCACCCCTCCGAGTTGGCGAAGCGTACCATGCTCTCGAGCTTTCCAAAGGCGTGCTCACGGTAGGGAGTATCGGGAAGATCTTCAATGAATGCTTTTTGCTGTACGATATCCGCTGCCGAAAAGAGCAGCAGCGTCTCCGACTCCAACCCGTCCCGTCCGGCACGCCCTATCTCCTGATAGTAGTTCTCCAGTGTCTTTGGCATGGTCATGTGTACCACAAAACGGATGTTGCTCTTGTCTATGCCCATCCCAAACGCGATGGTGGCAACCACCACCTGCACTTTGTCTGCGACAAAATCACGGAAGGTACTGTTTTTCTCTTCGGTACTCAACCCGGCATGGTAGGCACGCGCTTCAATCCCTTTGGTCTGCAAAAAGTGTGCTACCGCCTCGGTTGATTTGCGCGAAAGGGTATAGATGATGCCAGACTCCCCCTCATGCTGCTGCAAAAACGCCAGTAGCTGTTCTCTGCCGTCTTTGATGCGGTGCTTTGCATGGATGGTCAGGTTTTTACGAAAGAGTGCCCCGCGTACCCGTTTGGGATTGTGCAGCCCAAGGTTGGTGACAATATCCGCTTCAACCGCTTTGGTCGCTGTAGCGGTAAAGGCTGCTACCGGTACCTGCGGAAACTCAGCTTTAAGCAGTGAGAGCCGGCGGTAGTTTTCCCGAAACTCATGCCCCCACTCACTCACACAGTGCGCTTCATCAATGACAAAAAAGTTGATTGTAAGACGGTGCAGCAGGTTGATAAAGTAGGGATTGGTCAAACGTTCAGGCGCGACATAAAGCAGCTTTATGCTGCCATCGTGCAACGCTTGCTCTATGTTCCGTGTCTGCTCCATGTCCTGCATCGAAGAGAGCATAGCTGCCGAGATGCCGCCTGCTTTGAGTGCTGTGACCTGATCATGCATGAGTGCCAGCAGCGGAGAGACCACCACCGTCACGCCTTCCATGAGCAGGGTTGGCAGCTGATAGCAGAGCGATTTTCCGCCGCCTGTCGGCAGGATCATCAACACATCCTCTTTGGCGAGAATGGCGTCGATCACCTCTTCTTGCAGCGGGCGGAATGCACTGTGTCCAAAATAATGTTTTAACGCTTCGTGTTTCTTCATAAACGCAGTGTATCGGATTTTGGGAAAGAGAGGGGTAAAATATGTCAGATTGACATATTTTACCTATGTAATAAGATTAGAGTTTACCACCCATACGAGCAAAGATAATACGCTGGGAGACACTGTCAAGACGGTCTATGATCTTAAGGTTTTTACGAATATATTTAAGAAGGTTGAAGTACTCTTCGGCTTTACCGTCAGCCTCTCCCATTTTTTGCAACACACTCTTCTCAAGTAGTGCATAAATATCATCGGTTTTTGCATATTCCACATCGATCTCAATCGCAAGTTGTTTGATACGGTCATTGTCATCAAAGGTTTGGAACATCTCAAGCGTCTTGTCAAAGGCATTGATTGTACAACGGTTAATACTGAGTGACTCTTTGATGAATTGGGCAATATTGTCATCCTCTTCAGCCAGCATGCTCTGCATATTTTTAAGATAGTTGTTGATATTGGTCTTGATACGGTTGAGTGCGGAAGTGATCTTGAGATAAGAGACCATTTCGCGCAGGTCTTTCGCTTCGGGGGTATAACG
>JALTYW010000092.1 GCA_027046415.1 Sulfurovum sp. | reverse complement strand
AAATACGATTGGCAAACAGCTCTGTACCTACAGGAAAGAGTGGCGGTTTTCGTATCATCTACTATTATTATGACGGTGATGAAAAACTTTTTTTGGTTACGATCTACTCCAAAAAGGATATGGAGAGTATCAGTGACAAAAAGATCGCTGAACTCAAAAAAAGATATGGGTTGAAATAGGGAGAGAGATCACTCCGCCACCTTATCTCCAAACTTCTCCATCAGCTTTGCGATCTTTGGCGGGATGACGGCGTTGCAGTAGCCCTGCATGGGGTTTTGGCGGTAATAGTCTTGATGGTAGTCCTCTGCCGGATAGTAGTTTTGCAGCGGTTCGAGTGTGGTAACGATAGGGTCGCTGTAGTCGGCTTGTGCTCGCTTGATGGCACGTTTGGCAGCCTCGAGCTCTTCGTCATTTTGGTAGCAGATGCAGCTTCTGTACTGTGTGCCAACATCGGCTCCCTGCCGGTTGAGGGTAGTGGGATTGTGTGTGGCAAAGAAGACATCAAAGAGTGTATCCAGATCGATGAGTGCATCATCATAGGTGATCTTGATCACCTCCGCATATCCTGTAGTGCCGCTGCATACATCACGGTAGGTCGGATTGGGCAGGGTACCGTTGGCGTAACCACTCTCTACATCACTGACACCTCTGAGCCTTTCAAAGATCGCTTCGGTACACCAGAAACATCCGCCGCCTACAATCAGTTCTTTTGCTGCCATTGCTTATCCTTTTTGGTGCGTGGTTACGCACCCTACAATTAAGTCGAAAAAATGCAACCAAAGGTACATTCTGTCGTTTCATACTGTGCTATAATACTTACACTACATGAAAGAAGACTGAAATTAGCTTAACCCGGAGGTAAAAAATGACTGTGAATGTTGTCTGTCCACACTGTCTGAAAGTAAACCGTATTCCAAAGAAGGACTCCTATGCCAAAGCAAACTGCGGCAACTGTAAAAATTCACTGCTTGATGCCAAACCGGTAGAGGTCGATGCTGCGAAGTTCGGTACCTTTGTTGCCAACTCTGACATTCCGGTAGTGGTGGATTTCTGGGCACCGTGGTGCGGGCCGTGCCGTATGATGGCACCTGCCTTTGAGGAGGCGGCGCGTTCATTGCCGCTTAAAGCTCAGTTTCTCAAGGTCAATACTGAAGAGCAGCCGCAGCTTGGCGGTCAGTATGGCATCAGGAGCATTCCGACAATGATACTCTTTAAAGGCGGAAGAGAGGTTGACCGTGTCAGCGGTGCGTTGAGTGCCGACCAGATACGCCAGTGGGTTTCTCAGTACATATAGAGTACCTGCTCTTGGGTGCGCTTTGCATGCCAAGTATCTATATGGATACGTTGGCAGAGCTTGTTAACCCTTCCCATGCTACAATGTCGGTATCTTTATTAGCACGAATGGAAACCGATGAGCAAAATACTCCTACTTGAAGACGATGCTACATTAAGCGACACTGTTACTGAATTTCTTGAAGAAAACGGCTATGAAGTTGTTGCTGTCTATGATGGTTTTGAAGCACAGGAGAAGCTTTATGAGACCAAGTTTGATCTGCTCCTGCTCGATATCAATGTTCCCGGTATAGACGGACTTGAACTGCTTAAAGAGAGCAGGGAGGATGGAATTGTAGCACCTGCTATTTATATTACTTCCATGGACAGTGTCGATGATCTTGAACGGGGGTTTGCAAGTGGATGCGATGACTATATTCGCAAGCCTTTTGCCCTCAAAGAGCTGCTTATCCGGGTTGAGACCCTTTTGAAAAGAGGGTTCTTCCATGCAACGGATGATCATATCGCTATAGATGAGCACATTGCCTACGATATAAAAAATGGTGAACTGATCACTGATGGTAAAACGGTAACGCTTGGAAACAAAGAGTCCCGTCTGATGAAGCTGTTTATGAAACATCAGGGGGAGGTACTCTCTCATGAACGTATCTATAGACATTTATGGGACTACGAAGAGGAACCGAGCGATTCGGCACTGCGAACCTATATCAAAAATCTCCGCAAGATTGTAGGGAAGGAAAAAATTGTCAGTATCAAAAAGCAGGGCTACAAGTTCGTTACTCAAAAGTGAGAAAGAGTCACTTTACCGGTTTCTTGCGCTCTATGTAGGCATGGTCATATTTGGTATTTCCGTACTGGCAGTCTACTATTATGAGAGCCAGAAACAGCTTATGCTCTCCAATCAGCGTGCAGAGATGAGCAAATATGCGTACATCCAGACAAAACGGCTGAAGGTACTGCACCATTTTTTCCCAGAGCGACGTGAATATCCCCGTGACCCGCGTTTTACCTCTGCTATTTACGATATAGAGTTCAACAAGATTTTCTCACTCAACAAAATCGATGATGCCTATTTTGATGAAGAGATTTACCTTGTCAACGGCTATATCCATTTTGTCAAGAATCTCGATACCTTTTATCTGGGTGCACGTTATCTTGTCATAGAACTCAAAGATGACGGGAAGTGGCTTACAGCGATATGGAGAGATATCGCACTGTATGGAACACTTGCTTTTGTCTTCTTCCTGCTGTTTGGGCTCTATCTGGCAAAGCTCTTTTTAAAACCGATGCGTGATTCGATCATGTTGCTTGACCGCTTTATCAAAGATACAACACATGAACTCAATACACCGCTTTCTGCGATCTTGGCGAATATTGAGATGATGGATACCGATGTGATGGTAGAGAAGAACAGAAAGAAACTCGAACGTATCAATATTGCGGCAAAAACAGTATCAGTGCTTTACAAAGATCTTACCTACCTGATACTTGAACAGGAACGGGAAAATGAAGATGTATGGCTCGATCTTAAAGGTATTATACGCAACAGAGTCGAGTATTTTGATGTTTTGGCAAAATCGAAAGGGATCACATTTAAGCTTGCCTTGGGTGATGCATCCCTTTATATGGACAGGCGAAAGTTTGTCCGTGTCATAGATAATCTGATATCCAATGCAATCAAGTACAACAAACGAAACGGAATCATACATATTGTGCTTGAAGAGGGACGTCTTGCAATACGCGATACAGGTGTAGGAATAGATGAAAAACATATTCCGTTTATGTTCGACCGATATATGCGTTTTGACAAGCATGAAGGTGGTTTTGGCATAGGGTTGAGTATTGTCAAAAAGATCATTGATGAATACCACATGGAGATAAAGGTATATTCAGAGAAAGGTGAAGGTACACAAATCGAGATTGTATGGGAGGGTAAATGAAACAGATGATACTGGTATATGTGGCAGTGATGAGTCTCCTGACGGCTGAGGAGAATATCTATGAAAGAAGCTGTGCTCCCTGTCACCAAAATCTGCCTACGTCGCTGGGGGAGATGTTCAAGCGCTACCTGCTTGTATACAGCAGTGAAAAATTTGTCAAGATGGGAATCAAACACTACCTAAAACATCCGGCACGGAGTCTCTCTGTAATGTCGGATCTTTTTCTCGATACCTATGGTGTTAAAGAACCTGTAACACTGACGCCTGAAGAGCTTGACAGGGCAATTGATATTTATTGGAATGAATTTAAGGTTTTTGATAAGTTGAAATAGCTATAATATTTT
>JALTYW010000091.1 GCA_027046415.1 Sulfurovum sp. | reverse complement strand
ATGAGGAGTTTGTACTCTTTGCCCGATTTGTTAGCGGCCTGTACACGGCCGATGCCGAAGATCTTGTGTTTGACAAGGTCGCCTTTTTTGAAAGCTGCCTGTTTGGTGATTTTAAGAGAAGCATCCTGTATGAGCCCGGCTTCACCAAGGAAGCGGCTTTTGTCGATCATCTTTCTGCGACCTTTGTAGAAACGGCTGTCGACATAGCAGAGGGTCAGATCGCTTTTGGCACGGGTGATGGCAACATATCCAAGACGGCGTTCCTCTTCCATGTTACATCCCTCTCCAAGCAGCGGAAAGAACTCCTCTTCAAGTCCAATGACAAAGAGATGTTCAAACTCCAGCCCCTTGGCGGCGTGGATGCTCATAATAGTGATGGCATTCTCCTCTATCTGATCCTGATCGCTCTGCAGGGAGATGTCGTTGAGGAATTCATCGAGGGTGAGTTCGGGGTTCTTGCTAACGGCATCCCTAAAGTATCCGTAAAATTCGTCAATGTTCATGATGCGCTCAAAGCCATCTACCATAGCTGCGTAGTGGTCTTTGAGCTTGATGCGCTCTTCAAAGAGAGTAATGAAGTCGGCAAGGTTCTCCTGCACCTCTTGCTGTAGTGTTCTGATATCTTCAACAAGCTGTGTCAGGGCAGAGGCGACCTTTTTGCTCAGTACCATCGGTACTTTCCCTTCGACACTCTGTTCGATGTACTCATAGAGTGAAATCTGGTGCTCAAATGCTGCTTTTTGCAGCTTTTCAATGGAGGCTTTGCCAATGCCACGTTTGGGTTTGTTGATGATGCGAAGCAGGGAGAAGTCATCGTGAGGGTTGGCAAGGACACGGAAGTAGGAGATGATATCTTTGATTTCCGCACGCTCATAGAAACGCATACCGCCGATGAGTTTGAAGTTGAGCCCCTCTTTGGCAAAACCCTCTTCCAAAGAACGTGACAGTGCATTGATGCGGTAGAGTACAGCGATCTCATCCGGATCGACTCCCTGATCAAGCAGGTCATGGATCTGATGGGCGATCGCTTTTGCCTCCATCGACTCATCCAGAGAGTGGAGCAGTTTGATCTCCGGGCCTTCACCCTTGGCGGAAATGAGCTTCTTGCCAAGGCGCTGCGAGTTGTGTTCAATAAGAGAGTTCGCCGCCTTGAGAATGGGATCGGTCGAGCGGTAGTTTGTTTCGAGTTTGACGGTTTTACAGTTTTTGAAGTTGTCGGCAAACTCAAGGATGTTGCGTATGTTCGCACCGCGCCAGCCGTAGATGCTCTGGTCATCATCGCCGACCACGCAGAGGTTTTCATGTTCGCTGGCGAGCAGCTCCAGCAGTCTGAACTGCAGTTCGTTGGTATCCTGATACTCGTCGACCATAATGTATTTGTATCGGTTGCTGGTCTCCCGTCTGAGGTCGTCGTTGCTTTCGAGTATCTGATAGGTAAGCATCAGCAGGTCGTCAAAATCGACCAGATTGTTCTCGACAATGTTTTCCTGATATTTCTCATAGATCGAAGCAACCTTTTTGTAGTCGGGCAGTTCTGCTTTGGCGATGACCACTTCGGGGGTGAGCAGGGAGTTTTTGTATTTGGAGATTTCCGAAGCGATAAAGGAGAGGTTGAGATCTATCTTGAGCTCTTTGGCAATGGTACGCAGCAGCCTCTTTTTGTCATCGCTGTCAATGATGACAAAGCGGTTGTCACGACCGAGTTTTTCGATGTGAAACTTTAAAAAGAGCAGTCCGAATTTATGGAAGGTACAGAGCAGCGGCGGGTAGGAGACTCTTTGAGGCATCAGCTTGAGTGCGCGTTCACGCATCTCTGCAGCGGCTTTGTTGGTGAATGTCAATGTTAGGGTCTTGGCAGGGTCAATGCCGACCTCTCCGACAAGATATGCCAGACGGGTTGTCAGTGTCTTTGTCTTTCCGCTGCCCGCACCTGCAAGGATCAGCATGGCACCGTCGATATGCTCGACAGCCTCCCTCTGTGCAGGGTTGAGTGTATTGAGTATTGATTCCATGGATAATAGATGCTCCTATAGTTCTATTATTATATCGTGATAATGATTAAATCCAAATCCTGCATACTGCTATAAGCTGATAGAATAACCTTTGAGTTGATAAGGGCTAGTTATGTAAAATTAAGTATAATTTGATATAATACCCATAATTAAATTTTTATATGCACCGCATACAAAGGAAACATAATGTTAAAAGATTTTGTAAAACTGGAAACATTTTTGACGGTTGCGAGAGAGCGAAGTTTCTCCAAAGCCTCTGCCAAACTCGGTATTTCACAGCCGGCAGTTACACAGCAGATCAAATTTATTGAAAAGTATTTGGGTGTTAAGATCATCGAAAGGAAAAAAAACGGTATCAAGCTGACTGCTGAGGGAGAAGAACTCTACAAGATCGCAACCCGTCTTGAAAAGGAGATCAATGCTGCTGAAAAAGATGTGCTCAAGATCATCAACAAAGAGATGACCTTCCGTCTGGGTGCCTCCTATACGATCGGAACCTATATTATCCCCGGAGAGTGTCTCAACACCATGGGGCGTGCGATCAACAATGATATCAATCTAAGCATCGATGTAAGTGACAACATTGTTGAAAAACTAAAAGATAGAAAACTTGATGTGGGACTTATTGAGTCACCTGTCATGGATAATGATCTGATCTATCGTGAATGGCTGGAGGATGAACTTGTTCTTGTCAGCAACTCTCCAATTCCCAAAACGGTAAAGACAGAAGAGCTGTATGAGTTCCAGTGGATCTGTCGAGAAGAGGGCTCTCACACAAGAAAGGTTGTCTCTGAAGTCTTTGAGGAGCTTGGAGTATCGTGCAAAAGCTTCAACGTACTCTCCGAAGTGAGCAATACAACCGCAGTGCTTCAGACAATTAAAAGGGCGAAAAAAGATCCTGCGCATCCGGTTGTTTCCATCATTTCCAAACATGCGATTGCTGATGAGGTTGCAGCAGGAGAGCTTTTTGAAGCCAGACTCAGAGGATATACGATGACTCGCAAGTTTTATATTGTCTACTCCAAAGAGAATAAACACAACGCTTACGTTGACAATGTTGTCGACTATATTCTTGCAGGGCAGTGCTGACCCTCTCTTTTAAAGCTTCTTCTTTTTAAGCAGCTTTTTGTTCTCGGGGTTGCGAAGCAGTGCTTCCATAGAGTTCTGTGTAGAAACCTCCGGTTTGGGGATGGGGTCTGCCATATTGAGGACAATAGGATTCTCTCCCACAAATATCTGCTTGATCGCAAGCAGCGGCAATGTAACGGTGGAACCGAAGTTTTCCGTACCAAATCCTGCTTCAAAACTGAAATATCCATCCTCTATTTTTGCTGACTCATATGTATATCCGCTCAGTACAAAGAGTACGGTTGCATTGAAGGTGGCGAGTATCTCTTCCGGCAGAGGAGGCGTGAAGGTGACATGTTTGATTTCGCAAGCGATTGCAAACTCCTGATTTTTTGAGAAAAGATAACCAATGGTTTTATTGATATGCTCTTGCATTAGGGTTTTGTATTCGGGAGTTTGAAAAAGATTGGTCGTCATATTCTGCTCGCTTATATATTT
>JALTYW010000090.1 GCA_027046415.1 Sulfurovum sp. | reverse complement strand
GGGTAGGTGATGAGCTTCTCTATATCTTCTGCGGAGTTACCCGGGCTCTCGGTATAGATGACTACCTGTTTGGGGGTAATATCGGGAAAAGCATCAACAGGGATCTCCCTGTAGGCTTTGTAGCCAAAGCTTGCAATGGCAATAAAAAGTGCCAATACCAAAAATTTGTAGCGTATAAGCAGTTCAAAAAAAGGTTTCATCATCTGCTCCTAATGTCCATGCTCGCCGAGTGAGGACTTCAGTATCATAGATTTGACAAAGTAAACCCCTGATGCAACATACTCCTTACCTGCGTTGAGACCTTTGACGGCAACACGGTTGCCGAAGTAGGCAAGAGGCTCGACTACCCTTGGTTCATATGGGCTCTCTTCATGCTCATGTTCACCGTGTTCTGCTTCATCGTGCCCCTCATTCTTTTCTTCATGTTCCTCTTCTTTTGCATCATGCCCTTCTTCATGTGCTTTTTCGACAAAAACCACCCATTCCCCTTTAAAGAGTGACAGTGCACTTTTGTTCACAGTAACTGCCTTGGTATAAGGTGGAAGTGAGACCTGCATCTGGGTAAAGGTGTTGATGAGAGTGTTTTTTGGGTGAGAATCGAGAGCGAAGAGTGCCCTGGCACGCTGTGTCTCTTCATCGATGACAGGCATGAGCTGTACGAAGTGGGCTTTGTAATTCTCTCCTGCATAGGTGAGTTCTCCGCTGCTTTTATCCGAGAGGTACATTGCATCGGCAACACTGAGGTATGCAATGGCATAGAAAGCATTCTGGTTGACAATGGACATTAGCGGCTCTTCTGCATCCACATTGGAGTGCAGCGGTACGAAGATGTCGCCTACCATACCGTCGGCATGTGCATAGAGTGTAAATTGGTCTGTAGCCTTTTTGAGCGTGGTTGTATCGATACCCAGTGAATCCAGCTGCGAGCGCAGGGCATTGAGTCTGGAGAGGACATTTTCGGATTCGATAATGGCTTGATTGAACTCGCTTTGGGAGGTAAGCCCTTTTTTGTAGAGTTTGCGGGCAGTCTCCAGTTTTTCGTTCGCAGCTTTTGCCTGCTCTTCGAGGGCAAGATATTCTGCAGTCATTTTGGAGAGTGCAATTGACTCGATAAGCACGACTTTGTCACCCTTTGTGACTTTTTGTCCCGGGGTAACGAAGTAGCGCTCTACATGTCCCGGTAGCCGTGAGACGATCTTCTGTTTCTGGCTGGAGAGCTGGGTGATCTGGGCATTGACGGAGATGATTTTCCCAAGCGTTTCTTCTTTGGCATGTGCCATGGTGATATCCTGTGCTGTGAGTGCAAATGGAAGCAGGAAAAGCAGTAGTAGTGTTTTAGTCATTGTAGGCTCCTTGTAAAAAGCGTAATTCTATTTTTTTTTCGTTGATCGTTTTTTGTGTCTGAAGCAGTGCTTTGCGTGTCTGGATCAGCCTGTTCTTGGCTGTCATCAGTTCAAACAGTGACCCCTTGGAGATGGTGTATCCCTCCTGAAGCAGTGCAGTAAGCTCTTTTTGTTCCATTTGTAGACTTTGCAGCGCGTGGTACTGTGAGGTAAGCTCCCGTATGGCACTTTTTAGCATTTGCTTCTGGTTTTTGAGTGTGACAGTAAGCTGCCGGCGTTCAAGGGTTACCTGATTTTGCTGCAGCTTTGCCAGCATTCGCTCTTCGCTTCGGTTATGGTTGATCGCCAGCGGTATAGAGAGCCCCAGCCGGAAGATGGACTGGTCGGGCTCTTTTTCGAGCTCGGTACTCAACTCATACTGTGTAAAGCTTCCCTGTGCAGCGATCGCTTTGCTCTGGTAGAGTCTCTCTTTGGCAAGAAGTATTGCTTCAAGGGGTGTTGTTCTGCCGGTTTCTTTAGTGGCGGCTGAGATGCCGTAGATGAACTGTTTTGCCAGTGACACTTTTTTGTCAAGTCCTGCTGTGGCAAGCAGTTGGTAGTAAAGGGTATCGCGTTGCTGCCGTGCAGAGTAGAGCTGAGTTTTCAGCATCGATGTCTGCGTCTTTGCCTGCAGGTAGGCAACCTTGTTCTCTGAACCGTTTTTATAGCGTTTGTAAACCATCTCGGTAACCTTCTGCGAGAGCCGGTACTCTGCCTCGAGCAGGCTGAGCAGTCTGCTCTGGTAGACATAGTTGGTGTAGAGGCTCTCCAGACTTCTCAGGTAGCCAGCACGCCCCTCTGTGGCATATGCCTGCGCCAGTTGGAGGTTGGCGTTAGCGGTTGCCTGTACACCCTCATAGAAGCTGCCTGTCCGTACTGTCTGTGAGAAACTGACCGCATACCCAAGTTCGTTCGAGCCGTTTTGGGGGTTGTAGTCAGCACCACCCACATAGAGTGAGGGGTTTTGTGTTCTAAGAGCTATGCCATTTTTGGCATTGGCCATTTCCACTTTCAGCTGCTGCTGTTGCAGTACAGGCGAGTGCTTGAGGGTGTAGTCTTTGAACTGTTTATAGCTCATCCCAAACAGAGAGAGGGAGAGTGTTGTAAAGAGTATGAGTGTCTTTTGCATCGGCAAAATCCTTTGTATCGTTTTAAATAGGTTCTCTGAAAAAATACGAGTAAAACCTCAGTAATCAATTATTCAGAGGGTTAATAAAGATTTGTAAGCCCGGCAGTACCGAACGGTTAGTCTAAATATATTTTTGGAATAGGGTGGGGTTAGGTGTATATGGGAGGTTTGTGTTCTGTGGTTTCAAAAGGAGGCGTATATACTGCTGCTTTCGTCTGCGGTGCTTCTTGCATTACAGGCACTTCCAGTACAGGGAGTGTTTCGTCAATAATAGCCATAAAGTGAAAGAGATGGTGCATCTTGCAAAGATCGCCACAGTCGTCACTACTGCTTTGTTCAAGGACAAATTCGGTTGCAGTAGCATGATGGCACTGAGTGTGGTCATCTTCTATGGCAATGAATGCTGCATGGGTGACGTTAAAAGAGAGTGACAGTAGCAAGAGCAGTTTGATAATGGTCGCTTTCATGTACACTCCTTTCATGTTTGAATCAGTATAACTAAAAATACCATATATTCAGCTTCCACAGCAGCTGCCGCCGCTGCATTTGGATTTTTTTGTAAACCATGGTTTGGTTATAAAGTAGAGCACCATTCCCCACAGGACAACAGCACTCAGTGTCGCGATGATACCGCCATGTTCATCCATGTGTACCAGTGATGCAGGGTCGATGTTGGAAGCATCGAAAACAAAGTCAAGCCCCAGTCCAAAGAGGATACTGCCGATGACAATGGTGCCAAGGTAGATTGCCAGAGATCTGCTTCCAAGCATCTTCTTGACCACACCGATGGTAACGGTGTTGGTCGCAGGGCCAGCCGAGAGGAACACAAATGCCGCTCCTGCACTCACGCCGCTGAGCATCAAACCTGCGGCAATGGGCAGTGATGCTGTAGCACAGACATACATCGGTACAGCAATGGCGATGACGATGAGGTAGCTCAGCCAGTTGTACTCCTTGAGCAGTTCGCTGAGATTGTCAGGGATCGCTACGGTGATGAGTGCACCCAGCAGCAGCCCCCAAAAGAGCGGTTTGGCAATGTCACCAAGCAGGGTGATGAAGGCATATTTCATCGC
>JALTYW010000089.1 GCA_027046415.1 Sulfurovum sp. | reverse complement strand
GATCCCCTTGCTCGGGCTTGCTTTTTTCACCTCTGCGATGATACGGTAAGGGTTATCCTCCGTTGAGCGCAAAAACCCCTGCACATCTTTGGGTACAAAAGGGTTGAATGCCAGAGAACGCCCCAGCCAGTCTACCGGATATTCCACTTTTCGTTTTTCCAAATCCTCTTTGGTCTTTCGGATAATTTCATCTAAAATATCTGCCATAAGCCTGTCTCTTCTAAAAAATTTAACCGCATTATACCCGAAGCTGTTTCATTCAATGCTGAACTTCGCTGCACGCCTTTATCTTCTCCCAGTGCTCCGCAATTTCCGGCTCTTTCAAACCCTCCTGTGCAACCACTTTCTGCATCAGTTCGTAGGCTTTTTTACACGATTTCTCTTTATAGTACCCCCATGCGAGTGAATCGAGGTAGTAGGTATTGTCCGGCTGCTGTTTGAGCGCATTTTCAAGGATCTGCATCCCTTTTTTGACATCGATATCTTTATCTATGAGCGTATAGCCGTAGTAGTTCAGATAGATACTGTCATCAACGCCCAGCGAGAGTGCTTTGTCAAATGTCTTAACCATTCGTGCGATCATCGCTTTGTCATTTTTGTTCTTCGCTTTTTCATAGGTCAAAATAGCAATCTCGGCAAGCCATTTTGGGTCTTCATCTTTTTTATACATTTTGCGTGCAAGCGCAAGTGCCTTGTCGTACGCTTTTTTTGCCTTGTAGAGTCCAAAAAGTGTTTTCAAAGCAGCCTGTTTTTTTTCCAGGAAGGCGATCGCACCGTCCACATCCCCCTTAAAAGCGTACGCCTTGAGTATCTTATCAAGATATTCATCGTTTCTGTCATTTTCATACAGTGCCTGATAGGTTGACAATACCCCATCTACATCGTTTTCTTTTACATAGAGGGTCAGGAGTTTGAAGTAGACATCGTTGCTCTTGACAAGATGCATGCGTCTGTGTGTCTCCAAAAGCTGGATGGCACGTTTACGCTCTCCCGTATACTCATCCATGATTGCAGCCATACGAAGCAGTACATTTTCGTTGAAAGTCTTTTCATACGCTTTTTGCAGCAGATTCAACGCTTTGTTGAACTCACCGGAATAGAGGTAGGGGTTTGAAGCAAGATCAAGATCTTCAGCTTTGTCTGAACGCTCAAGCAGATACTCCGCTTCATATTTTGCCTCACCAAGCTGCTGGTTTGTCAGGTAGAGAGGAATAAGCAATCGTTTGACTTCCAGCATATCAGGATGTGTTTTGTCAAAACGCTTCAGCCGTGCAATACTCTCCGGGATATGCGTTCGTCCCAAAAGAGAAGAGGTCACTTCTTTGAAAAGATAGGTTTTTTCACCCGTCATATCGAAGAGTTTCTGAAAGACCTGACGGCTACTCTCATAGGCACGATACTCCGAATATACCAGACCTCTTACAATCAGTTCATCTTCACTAATCATCTGCAGTTCTTTGGCTGCTGCGGTACTGCCGCCAATGGTCAATGCTGCTGCCAGCATAAGGATCATACGATTCCAGGACACTCTTTTCTTACCTCTTCTTCATCATGTTTGAACTGTTCCCAAAACGGAAAGGTACGGCACTGAAGCGGTCGCACCGGATAGATGGAACAGCGGTTTTTTGTTTCATCAAAAAAGATACAGGCATAATTGTCCGGTGCCAGCATCTTCTCTGTAAGCGAATAACGGTGTTTGACTTTTCTAAGATACATTGTAGCAAATTCTTCCACCGAAAGGTTAACAAATGCCGCCATATTGACAATCTCATCATACTTCGCCCAGATATACCCACTCTCACCCGTACAGCAATGCCCGCCACATGCCTCACACGCAGAGGGGTCAAACTTGTAGTTATAGCCTTCTTTTTCCATCAGATTTTCATTCATATTTTCCACACGTAGATCCTTTTTGGTGCGTGATTACGCACCCTACATAATCAAAGCATTGCACAGCAATGCATACCTCATCTCTTCACTCTTCTCTCTTCACTCTTCACTATCATCGCGTTCCGCTTTGATACTATGCGTCCCCGCCCTCTCAAACGCCTGCTGTGCAGCGGGGAGATAGTTGCTCTGCTCATCAAAGACGATCATCGGCGGCAACACCTGCGTCATCGACTTGGAGTTGTTGCGTGCTGCGATCATCACCAGTTTGGACTCACGGTCGATCTTGGAGTGGACAAACCGTATCTTTTCAGGGTTGATGCCGTAGTGTTTGAGCCACTGCATCAGCAGGTCAATCTGCTTGGCATCATAACAGAAAATGAACCAACCTTTGGGACGCAAAAAGGTCTTCACCCGTCTGATAAACCGTTCAACAGGCAAATGGTGCGCATAACGGGCGATGTTTAGGTGCGTATCTTCACTTTGTGTCACGTTAGGATCATAAAAGGGCGGGTTTGAGACAATGTAATCAAACCGCTCCTCACTCTGAAACTCGGTAAAATCCCCAAGATGCGGTGTTACATCAAGACTATTGAGCCTAAAATTGTGTACCGCATAGGAGAGCATCTTCTGCTGCTTGTCGATGATGTGTGTCTGTGTTCCAAAATCCCGCGTGAGCAGCAACGAGATAATTCCTACACCACAGCCGACATCAAGCAGTTTCCCTTTGGGAGCAAAACCGCGTATAAAATCATACAGAAAAATAGAATCACTGTTATAGCAGTATCCGCTTGTCGGCTGATAGAGAAACATATATACTCCTAAAGTTTCACCCAAATCTTGAAATAGGATTCTTTGAATTTGTGTTATGCTCGTATTTACGGGTTTTGCAGAAAATTGTGCAAGTGTGGATTCCGCTTCGCTCCATGAGTCGTACCCGTAGGTTCGATGATGATTTTATGCGAAGTCCGTGAATGCGATGATAATGCAAAGTCATGAATTTCTATTTCGAGATTTGGGTTTACCCAAATGTATGGCGATTTTACAATAATTTCTGTATAATCGCGATGATATTACAGTAAAGGAGAGGCACCATGAACGAAGAACTCGATCTGCTCAACCCTCCCTCTACTGACTTTTCCATGCTCGACTACGAGTGTGCCTACCTGCCAGGGCGCACTGTACGTATGCACTACAAATATGTGGAAAATGCCTCCAAAACCTTTGCAACTGCCGTCATCCAAAGAGGCTGGCGCCGTTTTGGCAAATACTTCTTCCACCCCATCTGCAACGGCTGTAACGAGTGCAAAAGTGTGCGTATCGATGCAACGAACTACACCTTCAGCAAATCCGAACGCCGTACCATCAGACGTAACGAACATACGCAGATCATCGTGCAAAAACCAAGCCTGACGCAGTCACACCTTGATCTTTACAACAAATACCATGCCTACAAACACAAAAAGGACGGATGGAGCCATCGCAACATCTCCCAGCGTGAATACCATGAGAATTTTGTAGACGGTGCACACGACTTTGGCAAAGAGGTACTCTACATTGTTGACGGAAAACTGGTAGGTGTCGACCTCATCGATATTCTCGATGACGGCATCAGCGCCATCTACTTCTACTACGACCCCGATTACGGCAAACTCTCTCTGGGTACCTACTCCCTGCTCTACCAGATCAAACTGGCAAAGATCCTTG
>JALTYW010000088.1 GCA_027046415.1 Sulfurovum sp. | reverse complement strand
GTATTGGGGAGACAGAGAGAGTGAGAGGGCGATCTCTTTGTCAAGAATCTTCTTTTTTCACTTTTTTCTGACAAAATGTGTTTGAATCGCCCCATCGTTTCGTCAAAATCTATCATAGCTATCCTTTTTTTTAATGATGATAACTATGATACTATAAGCGAGAGGCAGAGCGAGAAAATATGTCAAATTGACCTATATTACCGATGATATGGCTTAAAACTTCTCGCTGTCTATTTCAATGACAGTATGGACATTCCCTCTTGGGTTGAAGTCTGCGATCAGTTTCATCGATTTTGGCTTCAGTTTGCTGTAGAGTGCATCGAAGATCTCGTTAGATGCATTTTCATGAGAGATGTATCGGAACATAAATGAGTTGATATAGAGTTTAAGTGCTTTGAGCTCGATCACTTTTTTATCAGGGACATAGGAGAGTTTCAGCGTCGCAAAGTCAGGGTAGCCCGAACGTGGGCAGAGACACATAAATTCAGGCAGTTCTATATTGATGGTGTAGTTCTTTTCATGTTCGTTAGGCCAGAAATTTGCTTCATTGTTGATGTCAAAATTGCGTATCTCTTCTTCACCGTATTTCATAATTGTCTATCCTTTTTTAATTGTATCTATTGATCAGCTGTTCTTCACTCAAAGGTTTTTCGATGCCAAAGCCCTGAAGATAATCGATACCAAGAGCGATCAACTCATTTTTCTGCTCTTCTTTATCGACCCACTTTGCCACCGTTTGCACATGCAGGCTTTTTGACATACCTATCAAAGAGGAGAGCATAGCGTGGGTCGTCTGATCCTGCAGGTGGGTGACATATTCACGATCGAACTGTACCATATCAAATTTAAAATGCTTCATATACTCCATGGAGGCATTAGAGGAGCCGAAATTGTCGATGCAGATTCGTATGCCCCGTTGCCTGAAGGTATTGAGTGTCTGAAAGTATCCGCTCAGGTCATGATGCGTTTTTCGCTCATAAAGTTGGATGATCAGTCGGGAGGGCAGGATCATTTCCTTTTCGATCAAGGCAAAGAACTTCTCCTGAAAAGATCTATTCCTCAAGGAGAAAGGAGAGAGATTAAAGGTAAAAGAGATACCCTCATCGATTAGTGGCAGGATCTTTACAATATGTTCAGTCAGGGCATAGTCATATTCGACACCTAGTCCTAGTCTGTTGATGATGGGAAGATAGACTCTTGGTAGAATCTCTTTTTGGTTTGGTGCAATTATCTTTGCGACTATTTCATAGATATCGACATGGTTGGTATGTGTATTAAGGAGAGGACGAAATGTCAGGCGAAATGCTCTTTCACGCAGGGCTTCAATGATGTGCTGTTCAACCTCTTCAAGCTCTTGTGCATTTTTAACGTTGTTTTGCTGCCTGTTTTCCTCTTTTTTGGGTTGAACATCTTGTGCTAAGATGAGATCTTTGAGTCCTCCAAGAATTTGTTTTATATTGCCTTGTGCCTTTGTGACGATAGCAAATGCGTAATCTACCTCAATATCATCAATGATCTTGTTTTCTTCGATAAATGTTTCAAAGATCTCTTTGATACCCTCTTTATCACTGTCAAGTGCAATGATAAACTCTGTTCCAAAATTTCTTGCAATAAGCGGATTTTTAAAGCTATGATGTGTAAGTGTTGTGTTGAGTTTATGGACAATTGTATAGAGAAGGAGGTCAACCTTTTCCGTACCGTAGTTTTCATTGATGACAGGAAGATTTCTAATAACCAGTAATATAAGTGTATTGGGTTTATAGGCCTGAATTTTTTCTATAAATGCTTTGTGATTGTAACTTTGTGTTGTTTGGTCAACCATACTCTCTTTGACACTCATATCAATGAGAAAATAGTTGAAATAGACGGTAATAAAGATGATTGCGGCAATAAGGAAACCGTTGATTGGTGTAAGCTCTAACTTTCCTTCTTGCACAAAGAGTGCATAAAATACGAGGGAGACAAGTAGGAGTACCGGTACACCAGCACGCAGGGCAAGCTTAAAACGACGCTCCCTCTCTTCGAGTTCAGACAGCAGCATCAGACATCCAGGTGTTTGACATCTTTGGCGTGTTTTTCGATGTAGTTTCTGCGTGGTTCGACTTCGTCTCCCATAAAGAGCGTGAAAGTTTCACTCGCATTTTCGATATCATCGATCTTGACCTGAAGCAATACACGGTTCTCCGGAGTCATGGTGGTCTCCCAAAGCTGCTCAGGGTTCATCTCCCCCAAACCTTTGTATCGCTGGATATAGGCACCCTTTTTGGCATTGGCTTCTACCTCTGCAAAGAGCTCAAGCAGATCCTTATCCTTGAATTCATCAGTGATATGTTCCTGGATCTTCTGGTAGATATGGATCGCCTCATTGTAGTGCGGATTGGTAAAGAGTGTCTCATCAACGATCAGCTCTTCAAGACCGTCATTGGTCTGTACAAAGTAGTGCAGCTTCTCTTCGGTGACTGCCTTGTTGAGGATATTGTACCCCAAATCAGCGATATATTTTTCCAGTGTTTTTGCCAGCTCCTTGTTGGAGGTACCGATGATATCCGGATTTTCGATCATATATCGCAGTACCTCGACAAGGGCAAAGCGCTTTTCAATCTCTTTGAGGGTCATCTGATAGTATCCTACCAACTTAAAGAGGTCGATGAGATCCGCCTGCCCCATTGTCTCACTCTCTATCACGGATATACCGTTTTCAATAAGGAAATCCTTGAGCGCTTTCTCATCTTTGAGATAGGTTTCGTTTTTGCCTTTTTTGTAGCGATAGAGCGGTGGCTGGGCAAGGTAGAGATAGCCATTCTCAATGACCGGTCTAAGGAAGCGGAAGAAGAAAGTCATCAAGAGGGTCTGAATGTGGCTTCCGTCAACATCGGCATCGGTCATGATGATGATCTTGTGGTATCTTAGCTTCTCTTCATCAAACTCGTCTCCGATCCCGCAGCCCAGGGCAGTGATCATATTTTTGATCTCGTCAGATTTGAGGATCTTCTCCAGTCGTGCTTTTTCCACATTGAGGATCTTACCTTTCAGCGGCAGGATCGCTTGAAAGACCCTGTCACGTCCCTGCTTGGCAGAACCGCCCGCAGAGTCCCCTTCCACCAGATAGATCTCAGAGATTTCAGGGTCTTTGCTTTGGCAGTCTGCCAGTTTGCCCGGGAGTGTTCCGACACTCATGGAGTCTTTGCGCTTGACAAGATCTTTGGCTCTTTTGGCAGCGTCACGTCCGCGCGCCGCCAGGAGTACCTGTGCCATGATCGCTTTGGCTTCGATAGGGTTCTCTTCAAGATATTTGTTGAACTGCTCAGAGAAGAACTTTTGCACAAGCGGCCGTACATAGGAGGAGCCGAGTTTACCTTTGGTCTGTCCTTCGAACTGTGGTTCAGGGACACGTACGGAGACAATGGCAACCAGACCCTCTTTGCAGTCGTCACCGGTGATCTTGATACCCTTCTCTTTGGCAGAGGCATTTTTGGCGATGTAGCTCGCTATCGAGCGTGTCAGTCCGGCTCTAAAGCCTGCTTCATGGGTACCGCCCTCCGGTGTTTTGATGTTGTTGACAAAAGAGAGTGTCTTCTCGCTGTCCGCATCACAGTACATCAGTGCGATAT
>JALTYW010000087.1 GCA_027046415.1 Sulfurovum sp. | reverse complement strand
TGCAAAACTGCATGATGAGATGATGCGCAAACAAAAAGAGATTGAGGAATCCCAGGCTCTGTTTCTTGCGAATATGAGTGAGAATATCCATGAGATTATTGAAAAGAACTATAAAGATGTGGAGCTTAAAGAGGAGCAGAAGGAAGAAGTAGAAAAATCGGACAAGGGCAAAAAGCTGATCGATGTTACCAACGATCTCATCGAGTTTTTGCGTTTAAAGTCCAAGAAGATCGAGATACGCCACGAAAAGTTCAACCTCAACAATGTGCTTAACGAGGTTTCAGGGTCGGTCTGTTCACAGTTTAAAGGGAGTCCGGTAGAGCTTATTTTTGATATTGACAACAATATTCCAAGATATCTTATCGGGGATTCACTGAATCTCGAAAAAACGCTGCACAATCTTTTGGAATATGTGTTGGATGAGGTTGACAGCGGAGAGGTGACGTTAGAGATTGCAATGTTCGGAAACTATGAGGAGAAGATAGAACTGCAGTTTAAACTGACAGATATGGGTGAAGGGTTGGACGAAGAGCAGATAGAGACTCTCTTTACCCCCGTATATAATGAACAGACAAAAGAGTACAGCAGGCTGGGAATGTTTGTGGCAAGAGAACTCATCGAGATGATGGGAGGAGAAATTGCCGTTCACAGTATTTTAGGCAAAGGTACGACATTTACAGTTGCACTGCCGTTTGAAATGCTCGATCCTGCCAACAGAAGGAACTACCGTCTGCCTGAAAAGGTTTTGACTGCCAAGAATGTCTTTATTGTTGACAGGAATTATAATTCAGCGTTGGCGATCAAAAAGATGTTTGCTTATTTCCGACATGATGTCAAGGTTGTAACCAAAGAAGAGTTCCTCAAAAAAATGCACAATCTCAAACCCTATGATATTGTGGTGCTGGATGAGTCCCTCTTTCATGCACGGACGGTAGAGTATCTGGGAAGGCTCAAAAAAGAGCGTGACATGAAAGTGATTGCCCTTAATTCTCTTCTTGAGAAAGATGAACAGAGCAAGGTAGATGCTGTAGTCGACCGTATATTGACTAAACCGCTGAATCAGGAACGTATTTTTGAATTGATAGTCAATCTTTATACGATTGATCGTCTCAAGGCATCTGCTGCCGATGAAGAGTCTCAAGAGGAAAGCTCATTAACGCACAGAGGCGATATTATCGAAACGGCACGTGTCTCACAGAAGAGTTTCAAAGATTTTGAAGGGATGCGCCTCCTTATTGTCGAAGATGATGTGATCAACCAAAAAGTGCTTGCTAATATTTTGAAAGTATCGGGTATCGATATTACCATTGCAAATAACGGACGGGAGGCGGTCAATCTTGTCAAAGAGAGTGACGATATGTTCGATATGGTACTAATGGATATCAATATGCCGGTAATGGATGGTTATGTTGCCACTCAGATGATACGCCTTGAGAGTACGTTTGACAATCTGCCTATCGTCGCTTTTACTGCCTTGGCACTGGAGAGCGAACGTGAGAAGATATTTAACAGCGGTATGAATGCATATCTTACCAAGCCACTGAATATCGGCAAGCTTTATACCGTTTTTAAAATGTACCATCATGCAGCAAAAGAGGCATCTGAAGCAGAGAGTGAACAGATGTATGAACCCAATGATACGCTTGATACCCAAAAGGGAGTTGGGTATGCAAACGGCAACGAAGGGTTCTACATGGAAATTCTAAAAGAGTTTTTGGATGCGTATGGAGAGAGTGCCGAACTCTTTTCCAAACTGGTACGGGAACACCGATATGAACAGGTCAAAATGCTCTGTATCGATATGAAAGGTCTAACAGCCACTATCGGTGCGAAGGAGATGTATGCATTGATCATGAAAATACACCAGAAGGTACTCTATCAGCAGGAGGAGATGCTTGTCAACTACATCGATGCCTATGAACGTGGACTTAATAAACTTCGTAAGGAGATTGCACGTTATCTGAATGCATAGGGTGATGCTCAATGTGAGAATACACCATCCACATAATACCATCTGCCGTTCTCTTTGAGAAAACGGCTTCTTTCCTTGAGCAGACCCGAAGAGAGGTCCGCCTCAAAGGTAACAAAGGACTCCTCCTCTTCCTCTGTACTCTCGGTAATGCGTAGACCGAGAAATTGTGTATGGGCGCTAAAGGAGAGGATCTCCTCTCTCCATGTTTTTCTATCTTCTGTATAGTCACTGTTTAGAGGGTGTGTCGTGTCCATAATATAGTCGGCATTGCCGCAGGCGTAGGCACTGTAGCGTGAGCGCATCAGCAGTTGTGCGGTTGGCGGCAGTGCTCCCTTGTGGTACTTTTGGCAGCACTTTTTGTACTTTTTGCCGCTGTGGCAGGGGCAGGGTGTATTGGGTGAGAGCTTTTTCATCAGCGTATTTCCGCAATAAAGGCATCTTTTTGAATCTGTTTCCGTACTTTGGTACGGATGGCAAGTGCTGCTTCTCTGGAGGGGTAGGGACCTATGAGCAGTTTAGAGATTCTTTTGCCGTTTTGTGAAAAGGTAATGCTTTTGTGTGGGAAACCATGCTTTTCAATCAGATATATCAGTGATGATTTTGGTCTGCCGACAAATGAACCGACCTGCACGTAGTAGTTTCCTGTTTGTTTAGGTGGTTGTTCAATCTGCTGCATCGGTGCTTTGATGAGTATGGCTTTCCCTTGCTTGGATGATATTGTCTTGGTCTGTTTTGATGTCATGTGCTGAGTGCTTGTGCGCCATGCCGGTTCATTCGTAGAAGCAAGCGACAGACTGCTTTGGGGCAGATAGCGCCTGCAGACTTTCAGGCGTTTTTTGTAGTAGGGTGAGGTAAAGAGGTTGGAGTAGACTACCTCGTTTTTGACTGTACTGGCATGGGTGAACCACCCGTCACCAAGGTACATTCCGACATGGGTGATCTTTCTGGGGTGGCGCCTGTCAGTTGCAAAGAAGATGAGGTCGCCGTACTGAAGCTCTTTTGGTGAGATGCGCTTGCCTGTCTTTGCCTGTTCACGTGCCGTTCTGGGTATCTCGATGCCCATGGAGCCGTAAAGGTAGTAGGTAAATCCTGAACAGTCAAAATAGTTGGGCCCCTCTTCCGCCCAGACATAGGGGCTGCCCTGCAGCTGTTTGACCATCTTTGCAAGGTTTTTCTTATCTGGTGCATAACGCACTTCCGGTTTTTTGACCGCATAGTCCGGATGTGCGGGGTGTGGTGAGGGTTTGCAACCCCAAAACAGCAGCAGAACCGATAATACGGGCAGATATTTCATAGCCAAATTATACCCAAATCTTGCAAATAGAAATTCATGACTTTGTATCATCATCGCATTCGTGGGCTTCGCATAAAATCATCGCCGAACCTACGGGTGCGACTTAAATTTTCTGCAAACCCCACAAATACGAGCATAATGCAAATTCAAAGAATTCTATTTCAAGATTTGGGTTATAGGTAAAAGCGTTTTAAAGCATGGTTATTGATATATCGGAAAAGTATTAGTGCGGTACCGCCCGTTTGGGCAGTCCTTTGTCGGGTGTCCATGGGGTAGTGTAGCGCATATCGGTAACCGCCATCTTTTTCAGCGGTGCATCACACTGCATATATTTGGTACGCTCATCTTTGCTTAAGTAACGTTTGCACACTTTAATGCGCCGCATATACTTTGGTTCTTTGGCAAAGTTGGTCAGTACCACTTTGCGTTTTGCACTGCTTGCTTCGGCAAACCAGCCGTTGCCAAGATAGATGCCGACATGGTTGATACGTCTGCTGCGCTTGTTGGTGGAGCCAAAAAAGATAAGATCACCGTAGGCAAGCTCTTTGAAGCTTACCTTTTTACCCACTTTCGCCTGCTCCGAAGCGGTGCGGGGGATGGTTACGCCCATCTTGCCGTAAATGTTGTAGACCAGTCCTGAGCAGTCGAAAGCATGGGGACCCTCTTCTGCCCAGACATAGGGTTTCCCAAGGTAGGAGTCCAGAAGCTTCTGGATGTTCTCCCGGTTGGGTTTGCATACTGGTTTGGGTTTGATAATGTCGTAGTTGGGGTAACAGTAGGGTTTCTTCTGGGCACAGCCGTCAAGCAGCCATACTGCTGCAAGCAAGAGGAAGAGTGTGCGCATCAGAAAGACTCCTTGTACATAGGTTACAGGATGAGCATGGCATCACCGTAAGAAAAGAAGCGGTAGTTGTTTGCAATTGCTTCTTTATATAATTCTAACGTTTTTTCCCTGCCGATAAAAGCACTCACCAGCATAATGAGTGTACTTTTTGGCAAATGAAAATTGGTGAGCAGATGGGTAACGCGTTTTGGGGGATTGTGCGGATTGAGAAAGAGGTCGCACTCCCCCTCTGTTTTGCCTGTACGCACATAGTACTCGATGGTACGTGTGACAGTGGTACCGATGGCAAGCAGGGGTGTGTCACTGTCAAGTACAGTAGCGGCAGAGGGTGGGATATGGAAGTACTCCGAGTGCATTGGATGGTCGAGGATGTGCTCAGCTTCAACCGGTTTGAAGGTACCGGCACCGACATGCAGCGTCAGTGTATGGGTAGGGTGGGTTGCCTTGAGCTTTTCAAAGAGCTCCGGTGTAAAGTGCAAAGAAGCAGTGGGTGCTGCAACGGCTCCCGCTTCACGGGCAAACAGGGTCTGGTAGTCGCGTTCATCTGTTTCTTTGTCCTCTCTTTGCATGTAGGGAGGCAGGGGGATGTGCCCTATCTCATCGAGCAGCTGCACCAGCGTCTCAAAGCGTACCGGCTCTCCTTCTCTGGAAAAAGTGACAATGCGTGAACCGTCCTCATTGAGTGTTTCGACGGTAGCTACCAGAGATTTGTCAAAAAAGAGTTGGGTACCTTCACGTACTCTGCCGCGTATCATTACCAGTGCACGGTGTGCATCGAGGCTTTTGTTAAAGAGTAGTTCTACCTTTCCGCCACTCTCTTTTTCCCCAAAGATGCGTGCCTTGATGACCCGTGTATCGTTGAGGAAGACATCACATTCGGGCAGAAACTCCAGCAGGTGGGAAAATGTGGTATGGGTTACAGTACCGCTTTGACGGTCGTAAACGAGCAGTTTGGCATGGTCTCTGGGGTAGACCGGTTCCGTTGCGATCAGCGCTTCAGGAAGCGCATAGTCGTAACTTTGGGTTAGCAGTTCGGCAAACATCTACGCCTTCTGTGACGCGTCGCTGTCACGCTCCTCTTCTTCCTCATCCTCTTCGGGCTTTTCAGGGTTGACAGCGGCAACGATGAGGATGGAGACACCGTAAAGGATGACCAGCGGTGCAGCCATCAGCAGCTGTGTCAGGACATCTGGCGGTGTCAGGAGTGCTGCGATGAGGAAGATAATGACAATGGCATATTTGAAAAAGTCCTTAAGCGTACGGTCAGTAACCAGTCCAAGCAGGGCAAGGAAGTAGGCAAAGACAGGCAGCTCGAATGCGATCCCAAATCCCAACATAATCTTGGTGAAGAATCCAACATAGTCCTCAATATTGATCAGCGGCGTATAGAGGAACGATCCAAAAGTAATGAGGAACTGGAAGCCAAACGGTGTGACGATGTAGTAGGCAAAGAGCACACCAATGAGGAACATGATCGATCCGCCAATGACAAAGGGCAGCACCATCTTCTTCTCATGGCTGTAGAGCCCCGGTGCGACAAAGAGCCACAGTTGCCACAAGATAAATGGCATTGCCAGCAGCAAAGCGGCAAAGAAGGAGACTTTCAGCGCGACAAAGAACGCTCCCCCTACCTGATGGGTTGTGATCTGTCCGTTGAAAGTGTTGTGCGGGGAGAGACCGTTGGAGCTGTTGTTCTCCATGTCTCTGAGCATGACAGCAAGTTCATTGGCACTCTTGGCAGCATCGTGAAGCAGTAGGGCAAGTCTGCTTTTGGCTTCATGGGAGGCTTCATCGAGCTGTTTGCTGAGCTTTTGCGCTGTTTTGGAAGGGAGTTTGACTGTCTGGTTTGTCTCCTGCTGTTTCATCTTCCACGTGGTTTTGCTCTGTGACTCGATGATGCGTCCTACCTGTGTCAGGGCGTCATTCAACGGCTGGGTGATCCATGTCAGGATAGCGTTGTGGAAGGTGAAAGTGACAATGAAGGCAATAAACACAGAGAGCACAGAGAGCCCGAGACGTTTTCTCAGCTCTGCAAGGTGGGGGCGAAGTTCTTCAAACATCAGGCTTTGTCCTCACTTTTGTCATCGGGTGTTGCCTCTTTCTCTGTGGTAAGGAAGGTTCTCTCTTTTTTCTTAAGTGTCACACTCTCCATTTTGGGTTCTACCTGTGTTGCAGTCGGGTTTTCGTCGGCATAGGGGCTCTTTTGTTTGAAGGTGCCCGATGCCGGTTTCTCTTCAATGACAGCAGGTTCATCGAGAATGTCATCCATGGAGATGTTTTTGAAGCCCTGAAGCTCGCTGGTAGCACTGTCAAGCTGCTGTTTATAGCTGAGTGCCTCCTCTTTCAGGTCGGCAATGCGCATCTCCTCTTCCAGAGAACTCTTCGCATCATTGACGGTTCTTTTGACACTTTTGAAAAATTTGGCAATCTGTACCATCGCTTCGGGAAGCTTGTCCGGCCCCAAAAACAAAATGGCTATGATCGCAATGAGCAGTAATTCGGTAAATCCGATGCCAAACATAGACAGCCTTCAAAATTTTTATTTGTATTTTATCACTTTATTCTAAAATGTAGAGTGCAAGGGCATCGGCAAGAAAAAAGTTCGGATTGTAAAAACGGGTGCCCTGCTGCGTTAGTTTGCCCTCGTCAACAAGACTCTGAGCCCTTTCATACATAGGCTTGGGGAGTGTGCCGCTTTCAACCCCCAAAGTACTTCGCAGACCAAGAAAGATCGTTTCTGTCAGCAGATTTTCCGAACTGAGTAGTTCTGTCCGTATGGTGAGCGGATCAGCGATATAGGCTTCTATGTCCGTATGGGGGTAGAAGCGTCTGTTTTTCAGAAATCCGACCGCACCTGCACCCGCGCCGATGTAGTCTTTGAGTGCCCAGTAGCCTTTGTTGTGGCTGCTCTGGTAGGTACCGAAATTTGAGATTTCGTAGTGTGAAAAACCGCGTGATGTGATCTGTTCGGCAACATAAAACGCCAGTGTATCATTCTCCTGTCTGACTTCGGGTGTCTGTGCAAATACCGTCTTCTCTTCGATGGTCAGTTCATAAGCGGAGATGTGGTCGATGGGCAGAGAGAATGCAGTGTCGATGTCGTTTTGAAGCAGTGTGGTCGTGTCGCCCCTGTAGTTGTAGATCAGGTCTATGGAGAGGTGTTCGATGCCGAGTTGGTGTGCTCTCTCGACTGCCTCTATCGCCTGTCTTGGTGAATGTGCACGACCCAGTGCCTTGAGTTTGTCGGCATGGAAGCTCTGTACACCGAAACTGATGCGGTTGACCCCCAGTGCCTGCATCCCTGCAAGCCAGTTTTTTGAGGCTGAGTTCGGATTGGCTTCGGTGGTGATCTCTGCACCTTTTTGAAGGTAGGGTGCAAGCAGTGCAAAGATCGGTTCATATAGCCGTGGGTCGACCGTAGAGGGGGTACCGCCGCCGATAAAGAGGGTTTCGATGCTGCCGGGAGTTGCTTCAAAACGCTCCAGTTCAAAGGCAAGCTGCCGAACAAGCGCCTCCATGTAGGCCTTGCGTGTGTCGAAGCGGTCGACATAGGAGTTGAAGCTGCAGTAGTGGCACTTGGAGTCACAGTAGGGGATATGGATATAGGCTAACAAAATTCCTCTTTTTCAAATGGCTGTAATGGTATTTTAGATAGAATCATATCAGAAATTTAAGAGGATGTCTCTAAATATTATTTGGAATCCTTCGAAAAATTGCCGGTTTCACCCGATAGCTCTGGCAGTCGCAAACGCAAGCGCCCATTTCATGGGTTGAGTGCTCCTTTGTCGCCATCGAGTGAAACCTCTGTCAGCAGTTATTTTGAGGTTTCTATAAAATTTACCGAAGATGAGTATTGAATATGCAGAAAAAAAAGCGTTATCGCCCAAATGTCGCTGCGGTCATACTCTCTTCAAAATATCCGGAAAAGTGTGAATTCTTTGTCGCACACAGAAGTGATATCAAAAACGCATGGCAGTTCCCTCAGGGAGGAATTGACGAGGGGGAAACTCCCGAAGAGGCGCTCAAACGGGAACTTCTCGAAGAGATCGGATGTAACAATGTGGAGATACTCGGAGAGTATCCCGAGTGGATCACCTACGATTTCCCGAAAGTAGCACGCGGCAAGTGCTACCCCTATGACGGACAGACACAGAAATATTTTCTGGTACGTCTCAAGGAGGATGCCAAAATAGACCTCAATGCGTACGAGATACCGGAGTTTGAAGAGTATGAGTTCGTAGCGTATGATGAATTGTTTAAGAAGGTGACCTACTTCAAGCGGAAGGTTTACCGCAGAGTAATAGACTATTTTATTCAGGAAGGATTGATTTAGGATGTTAGTAGTACAGAAATATGGCGGTACAAGTGTCGGAGACCTCGACCGTATCGAAAATGTCGCCAACCGTGTAGCAAAAGCAAGAGATGAGGGGAAAGATCTTGTCGTTGTAGTCTCTGCTATGAGCGGTGAGACCAACAAGCTCATCTCCTATGCGGAGCACTTCAGCAAGAACCCCGCCAAAAAAGAGATGGATATGTTGCTGAGTTCTGGAGAACGTGTAACAGCGGCGCTGCTCTCCATTGCGCTGCAGGCAAAAGGGTATGACGCAGTTGCTATGACGGGACGTCAGGCGGGTATCGTTACCGATGACCTGCATACCTATGCACGTATTGAAAAGATCGATCCTACCGCAATGCAAAAAGCCATCGGTGAGGGCAAGATCGTGATCGTTGCAGGATTTCAGGGCGTGAACAAAGACGGTTCGGTGACGACACTTGGACGCGGAGGTTCAGACCTTTCTGCCGTGGCACTTGCCGGTGCGCTCCATGCCGACCAGTGTGAGATCTACAGTGATGTAGACGGTATTTATACGACCGATCCACGCATAGAACCCAAAGCGAAGAAGCTTGATACGATCAGCTACGATGAGATGCTTGAACTTTCAAGCCTTGGTGCAAAAGTGTTGCAGAACCGTTCGGTTGAACTGGCAAAAAAGCTTGGTGTGAAACTCTACGCAAAGAGCAGTTTTACAGAGAATGAAGGGACATTAATTACAGAGGAGAGTGACAATATGGAAGAGGTTTTGGTAAGTGGTGTGGTACTGGATAAAAATCAGGCACGTGTAACACTCAGAGGGGTTTCGGACAGACCGGGCATTGCAGCGGAGATCTTTACAAAGCTTGCTGACGAGAACATCAATGTCGATATGATCATCCAAAACGTTGGCACTGACGGCAAAACCAACCTTGGCTTTACTGTACCGCAGAGTGAATTGGAAAATGCGAAGCGTGTGGTAGAGTCGTTCGACCATGATATTGAAGGTGCGGACTATGATGAGAATGTCTGCAAAGTTTCTGTTGTCGGTGTAGGGATGAAGTCACACTCCGGTGTTGCAGCAAAAGCTTTCAATGCACTGGCAGGAAACAACATCAATATTCAGATGATCTCCACCTCCGAGATCAAAGTCTCTATGATTATCGATGAAAAGTACGGTGAACTTGCCATCCGTACACTGCATGACGCATACGAGTTAGACAAGTAGCCATGCAGCAGCTTCTGAAGTGGACACTTGAGACCATCCGTGAGGAGGACTGCTTCTCGTGGATGGAAGAGTATCGTTATGAGTGGGCACCGCTTGCCAAGAGCGCAGTGACACAGATACTGGAAGGCAAAAGTGTTCTGCTTCTGACCGATGTACCCCGAAAGTGGTTTGGAAAATACATCCTTGAAAATACCAATACCCTTTCAAAAAACAGACCGCTTCTGCCGATTTTTCCATTAACAGATATGTTCCCCCATGTTGGTGCATTCTCTTCTACGCAGGATTTGCAACTGCTTGAAGATATGCTGGATATCTCTTTCCCAAATGGCTATTTTATCTGGTATATCGGGAAAGGCGACCACCCCTTTACCAAACTTGCCTACCGAAGCAGTGACAGCTTTTTGTGGATCATGGATGAGGAGGTGGAGAACAGTTTTGCACTCCGAAGCAGTGATGAGATGCTCGATATCAAACTGCTTCAACTCTACAAACTGTTTGACATGACGCTCTCTGAAGCGCTCTTTGGAGAACTCGACCTTGAGCATTGAGATGACGCTGCACAGCCAAGTACTTATCAGCAGTGATATCCCCGGCACCATCGAAGCGCTCAAATCACTGAGAACGACAGAACGGTTTGTAGAAATTGTCAAACTTGACCCAAAAGATGACAGTTTCAAGGTAGAAGATGCCAAACTGGCGATCGAAAAAGCCTACATCGCCAGCGAAGAGACCACCATCATCATCCTTGCGGCAAAGAGCTTTTCACCCATTGTCCAAAACAAACTGCTCAAGGTCATAGAAGAACCGCCTGCCAAAACAGTATTTATCCTCATTACTCCTGCCAAATCGACCATTCTTGCTACCATACGCTCCCGTCTGCCGGTGAGAGTACTCTCTGAGGAGATTGAAGAAGAGGCACTGGAACTGGATGTGGCACAGCTGAGCCTTGCAAGTGTGTATGATTTTGTCCAGACCCATAAACGAACCGATGCAAAAACAATGAAACATATTGTAGAGCGTATCGCCAAAGAGGCGATACAGTCACAGAAGTTCGATCTGGACGAAAAGACCCTGATACTCTTCTCCAACGCCTACACTGCACTCGATGTCGGCTCTCCGCCGCAGTTTGTGCTCAACACGCTTTTGCTGAAGCTGTTGGCACGAAAACGCAAATAATCTACTCAAAGTTCAAATTTTATACTATAATAATCCTACGATTTCAAAAGGAGCGGATATGTGGAAGGTCTATTTTGGTGAATGGCAAAGCGGACGGTTGAAAAGGCTCCCTTATCTGGGCTATGATGTACTGCTGATGGTACTTGGTATGGTGATATTTATCGGTGCATTCCTGCTGGTTGGAGGCAGTATGGAGGGGATGTTTGATATGAACCCTGAAGCAATCGTTGAGGGGATGGGACTGCTGCTGCTGTTGGGTATGTTTGTTTTTTTTATGGCACTTACAGTGGCAAATCTCAATATTATGGCAAAACGTATTCGTGATATGGGACTGCCTGCATGGGGAACGGTTGCGGGGATCATCCTTATATCTATCGTGCTCAATCTGCTTTTCCCCTCCCAGCAGATGGCAGTCGGTGCGGCTGTAACTGACATTAATGGTGCACTCTCCACAACGGGTGATATGCATGCATCTACAGGGAGCATAATCACAGAGGGCTTTAACCTGTTGGTATTTTTGTGTCTGCTTTTCATCCCGAGTGATACATTTGGCAATCAAAACGGGACAGTGGAGTAGATATGCAGCTTTACAGACTGGGAGAGGTCGCTGATAAAAAGGCGGCACTGAAAGCGCTTGGGGTAGAGAGCGGTGGTGTTGCCATCATGGCAAAGAAGATGGAACTGCTCTATTTTTACATCAAAGATCTCAAGACTCCTGCGGCAAATATTCTCAAGCAAGATGCCCTGAGCATCGGGGCAGAGCTTGCCGTACCCGGTGGGGTGATCGTGTGTGAAAAACCCCTTTACGACTGCATTCTCATCGGTACACGCAAGCACATGGAGATACTCTCTCGCAAAGAGCTGGCACAGCCCTTTGGGCTCAAAGAGGTAGCCAAAGCACTTCAGTCATTTCTCACGTCTCAAACCTATCCACTTCAGATCATGGGTGTGCTCAACGCCAATGAGGACAGCTTTTACAGCGGCAGCAGGTTTCAAGGAAGCGAAGCGGTAGCACATATTGAGCAGATGATCGAAGAGGGCGCAGACATCATCGACATCGGTGCGGTCTCCTCCCGTCCGGGTGCCGAGCCTGTCAGTGCACAAGAGGAGCTTGCACGTATCCGTCCGGTCTGTAATGCTATTAAAGATACCAAACTGTATGAAAAGGCACTCTTTTCAGTTGACAGCTATACCCCTGAAGTGGTTGCTTATGCACTTGAAAGCGGCTTTGGGCTAGTCAATGACATCACCGGTGCAGCCAATACAGAGTTGGTCAAACTGGCAGCCTCGCATGGGGCGAAATACTGCATCATGCATATGCAAGGCACCCCACAGACGATGCAGCAAAACCCACACTATGAAGATGTCATGGTCGAGGTGGATCACTTTTTTGAAGAGCGTATTGCCAAGTGTGAAGCACTTGGGATAGAGAGAGAAAAGATCATCTTGGATGTCGGTATAGGCTTTGGCAAGACGCTTGAGCATAATCTTACGCTCCTTAAAAACCTGCACCATTTTACCCACTTTGGGTGTGAAGTGCTCATCGGGGCGAGCCGAAAGTCGATGATAGACAAGATCATCTCTACCCCTACAGAGCAGAGACTCCCCGGTACGCTCTCTATCCATCTCAAGGCGGTAGAGAATGGGGCAAACATTATACGCTGCCATGATGTCGCTGAGCACAAACAGGCATTGGCAGTGTGGGAAGCAATGCAGTAGGCTCCCTGTTTAACCCTTTCCGTGCTAAAATACACCGCAACAAACCATCTCACTTCAATGGAACGGAAACCATGACAGAACAGGCATATAATCAAAATGTAGAAACCCTCAAACAGTGGGCACACGCCTACTATGTAGAGGATAACCCCATTGCCACCGATGAGGAGTATGACAAGCTTTACCATGAAGTGTTGGCGTATGAACAGGCACATCCCGACAAGGTACGTGAAGATTCGCCGACACATAGAGTCGGGGGTGTGGTGCTTGAGGGATTTACCAAAGCCAAGCATATCAAACGCATGTGGAGTATGGAGGATGTCTTCAGTACCGAAGAGGTAGCCGAGTGGTTGGCACGGGTAGAGAAAAATGTCGGCAAGTGTGACTACTACTGTGAACCTAAATTTGACGGAGCGAGTATGAACCTGCTCTATGAGAACGGCAGGCTGGTGCGTGCTATTACCCGAGGAGATGGTGTGGTAGGCGAAGAGGTGACGGAGAATGTCAAGACCATCCGTTCCGTACCGCTTCGCATAGCCTATGAGGGGCTCATTGAGATAAGGGGTGAGGTGGTCATCCGTAAAGACGATTTTGAGAAGATCAACGAAGAGCGCATCAAAGAGGGTGAGGCTCCGTTTGCCAACCCGAGAAATGCAGCAGCGGGTAGCTTGCGCCAGCTTGACTCTTCTGTGACGGCAAAACGGCGCCTTGTCTTTTACCCTTGGGGTGTGGGTGAGAACATCCTGCGCTATGAACGGCTCAGCGAAAAGATGGCGTTTGTGTATGACCTTGGTTTTTTGCGACCCCCTTACGAGAAGCCCTGCCGGACACTCGAGGAGATAGAGACATTCTACCGGTTCCTCATCTCCAAACGTGACGAGATCCCCATGATGATGGACGGTATGGTCATCAAGGTCGATGAGATCGCCAAAGAGGAGCAACTTGGCTATACTGTCAAATTCCCCAAATGGATGTGTGCCTACAAATTTCCTGCGGTAGAGAAGGTTACCAGACTGCTTGATGTGACGCTGCAGGTGGGGCGTACCGGCGTCATCACCCCGGTAGCGGAGATTGAACCGGTCAACATTGAAGGGGCAGTAGTCAGCCGTGCGACACTGCACAACTTCGATGAGATAGAGCGGATGGATATCCGCATCGGAGACCACATTATCATTATCCGAAGCGGCGATGTGATTCCCAAGATCACCAAGGTGCTCAAGGAGCGCAGAACGGGTGATGAGAAGCCGATCAAGCGTCCGACATCCTGCCCGACGTGTGGTTCGGAACTGCTCGATGAGGGGGCACTCATCAAGTGTCAAAACCTCTCCTGTCCAGACCGCGTGGTGGGCGCTATCATCCACTTTGCCAAAAAGGGGTGTATGGACATCGAGGGGCTTGGCAGCAAGATCGTCGAACAGCTGGTAAGCACAGGGAAGATCCACGATATCCTTGACCTCTACAGCCTGACCTACGATGATCTTGCCGATCTGGAAGGCTTCAAAGAGAAGAAAATCAACAACCTTTTAAATGCCATCGCCGCTACCAAAGGTGCACCCCTGCACAGACTCATCAATGCACTCGGCATCGAGCATATCGGAGAAGTGGCAAGCAAGGCATTGGCGCAGACCTTTGGACTTGACATTGTCGATGCAAGCTTTGATGAGGTTGTTGCCATTGACGGCATTGGTGAAGAGATGGCTAATTCTCTGCTGGAGTTTATACGTGTCAACCGAGAAAAGGTACTCAAACTCTTTGAGATCATACAGCCTACGGTAGAACGCAAAAGAGAGGCGGCTGATAATCCATTTAAGGACAAAACAGTGGTACTGACAGGTACCATGAGCCGACCAAGAGGTGAGATCAAAGCGATGCTTGAAGCGTTGGGTGCCAAAGTGAGCGGGTCGGTTTCGAAAAAGACCGATTATGTCATTTACGGTGAAGAGGCAGGAAGCAAACTGACAAAAGCAGAGAGTCTTGGGGTGGTGACGCTGATGGAGGAGGAGATGGAGCAGATGCTCCAAAATACAGAGCTGTAACTACGCTTCGTTGAAGGTCTGTAGCAGCGCTTCCTTCTCTGTTTTGACGTAATCTTTCTTAAGCAGCTTGACGATCTTCGCTTTTGTACTGCTTTCAAGCAGTGCATCGACTTCATTTTCGATCGGTTCCGGGATCGCGACAAAGAGTCTTCCCTCAGATCTTTTGGCTGCTGCATTGATATCATTGGCAATCTCTTCGATGAGTCGTTTTTTGATCTCCAGCTCCAAATTATGCTCTTCGGCAATACCGCCTTTAAAGCGTCCCGCCTCGTCTGTCACGATATCTTTGATCTTTTTATGTGCATTGATGTAATCTTTTGCTGTAACCAGATCGAGTTTGACCTCATGTTCTTTCAGCCCTGCTTCGGCTTCAAGGGTTCTTGGTTTCGCCTCATAGACTTTCAATTCTCCAAGACTTGCGGTGATGACCAGGTCGCCTACTTTTATTTTTTTTGGCATGATTGACTCCTTTCTTTTATCATAGTCTTTTGTAACTGTATATATTATAAAACAGTAGGGGTAGGAGGGAATGCTATTTAGGTTGCAATTATCCTGAAATAGATGGCTTTTTTGATAAAATACACCATAAACCTTCGTATCTTGTGAAGGGAAACAAAGTGTTAAAAAGAGTAACATAGATGAGACTGGACAAATACCTTGTTGAAGAGGGCTACTTCGAAAGCCGGAACCGTGCGCTTGAGGCGATTAAATCGGGGCAGGTAAAAGTGAACGGTAAAAAGGCAAAACCTTCAATAAAAATTGATGGGACAGTGACAGTAGAGGTAGCGGACAGCAAATTCTATGTAAGCCGTGCAGCACGAAAACTTGAAGCATTTTTGCAGGAACATCCTGTTGAGACAGCAGGGAAGAACGCCTTGGATATAGGATCGAGTACAGGAGGGTTTGCCCAAATACTGCTGGAGCAGGGTGTGAGTAGGCTTGATTGTGTCGATGTGGGAAGCGATCAGCTTCACCACTCACTGCGAGAGGACGAGAGAGTCAATGTCTATGAGCAGACAGATATCCGTGACTTTGAGGGGCAAGTAGACTACGAGGTGATCAGTTGTGATGTATCATTTATCTCTATTTTGCAGATTACCAATGCGATCGACACACTGGCAAAGCATGGAACCGATATCCTTATCCTCTATAAGCCGCAGTTTGAAGTAGGCAAGGATGTTAGGCGTGACAGCAGAGGGGTGGTACAGGATACGGATGCCATTGCCAG
>JALTYW010000086.1 GCA_027046415.1 Sulfurovum sp. | reverse complement strand
GTTGTGTTCCGTATCATAGGCGGAGAAGAGGAGGCGTATCTGACGCTGCTTGCTGTGAAAGAGCGTTTGCAAAAACTTCACCATGGTGCTACCTCTTTTGTGCTGATCGATATTGGGGGAGGATCGACTGAGATCATCTTTGTATATAAAGATGAAGTGATTTCAAAGAGCTTTCCTGTTGGCATTGTTACCGTCGCACAGCAGTACACGACACTCGATACGATCAAAGAATCCTTGCCGCAGGAGATGCTCTCTATGCAGATGTTTGCCGCAGAGACACTGGCAACGCGGGGCAGTGTAGAGGCGTTTGTGGCAACTGCCGGAACACCGACAACCGTAGCTGCCATGAAGCTGGGACAGACCTATGCGACATACGATGCGGCGAAGATCAACGGGACCATCCTTGCCAAAGAGGAGCTTCCGCTCTATCTGGAAAAACTGCTTGCCATGCCTTTTGAAAAGAGAGAAGAGACAGTAGGTACCGGGCGCAGTGATCTGATTGCGGCAGGTATTCTCATATTTGAACACCTCTATACCATTCTTGAGCAGAAACAGTGTATCGTAATCGATGACGGTTTGCGTGAAGGGGTTGCGATTGCGTATTGTAAAGAAGTTTTAGAAGAATCCTGCACCGGCTAAAGGAAAAAGAAGATAAACAAAACTGTAACTCTCTATGTCAACGTGCAGATTTCGCAGTCGGTTTTGTTCCGGTGCAGTCTCTTTTCAGAGGTGTCACAAGGGGGGGGAATGTAATACCACCTCTTTACCACGGTATATGAATACACATCACCCTCTTAGGTAATCTGTTCTATATCCGGGCTATTTGAAGTATACATAAAGAGTTTGTCAAACTTTGTCAAAACACAGTATTTTTTCATTATTTTGTAAAAAAAATATAACCAACCCCGTAGCTGCTTTTGAGTGACTCTTTGGGAAGCTTCTGTCTGAGCCTTTTGATCAGCGATGTAACCGCATTGGCGGAGTAGTCGCGTTCGGGCTGATCTTCGTAAAGCAAATTGTAGATATCGATGGAGGAGACGGTTTCTCCTGCCTTGCTGATGAGGTGGGAGAGTACTTTGCGCTCTTTAGGTCTCAGCCCTACCTCTTCGTGATTGGAGTTGAAGAGGATCTTGTCTTTGCTGTCCCAGTAAAATCCCTCTTTTAATGCAATGGTGCTCCGACTGTTTCTGATATCGTGTATCAGCCCGAACAGAAGCTCTTTGAGTGTGTCGCTCTGTACCGGTTTGATGAGGTATTTGACCAGATTCAGCTCGATAGCCTGAAGCAGTTTCTCTTTGTCGGAGTGGGCAGTGGTGATGATGATCTTGCTTTTGGTGTCATGCTCTCGTATCTTCTCGATCAGAGAGAGTCCGTCAAGCTTTGGCATATGAATGTCGGCAATGATGATGTCGGGATGTTCACTTTTATAACGTCTGTAAGCCTCCATACCGTCCTGTGTCGTGTAGACATGTGTAAAAAAAATCTGCAGATATTCTGCCATAGAGTGCAGCAGTTTGCTTTCATCTTCGGCAATGAGGATAGAGATGTCTTCAATGCGTGTGTGGTTCATGGTACTGCTCCATTGTGATGTGAAATGCGGCGCCTTCGGGTCTGTTTTCCACACTCAAAATGCCGCCCATATTCTTCTCTATGATCATTTTGGAGAGGTAGAGCCCCAGTCCTGTTCCCATCGATTTGTGTTTGGTTGTGAAATAGGGATCAAAGATGCGCTGTATATGCTTCTCTTCAATACCGCCTGCATTGTCACTGATGGTAAGCGTAACCTTCCCCTGTCTGCTTGTCAGCGACATGGTAACAGCAGGGTTTGGAATATTGCGTTGGATCAGAATATCTTTTGCATTGGTGAGTATGGAGATGACCACCTGAATATATTCGTTCATATAGCCTTTGATATAGGTATTGTCACTCGGCGTAAAACGCAGGCTTATGCCGGATTTCTGTAAAATAGGGCGCATGATACCCAGTGCATCGGAGATCACCTCTGAAATGTTGAAAATACGTTTTTTCTTTGCGGGATGGTAAAAACGCATAAAGTCATCGATGGTCTTTGACATATACTGCAGGTTGTTCTCCATCTCACTGATCTTCTCCATCAGCTCCTCTTTGTTTAGCATATCCATTTGGGACTTCTCCTTGAGAATGGAGAGGAGGGTATTGTTGATGGCAAGGGGTTGACGCCACTGGTGTGCGATATTGCCGATCATCTCTCCCATATCCGCCATTTTTGCCTTTTGAAACAGAAACTCTTCTTTCTCCTTCAGTGCTTTGAGAGATGATTCGAGTGCCTGATCCTTCTGGCGAAGTGCTTCGATGGTGTAGAGCAGTTCGTGGCGGTACTCCTTTTCGATGTAGAGTCCGCACTCCAGTGCTTTCATCTTTTCGATCAGGGAGGATATCTGCGGCTTTTGGATGATCGATCCGTGCTGGGGTGCGATACGTTCAAGATCGAGTGCTTCGATCTTCTTTAGCGCATAGTTGAAGATGTCACGGCTGGGCATATATTCAGCGTGGAACTGTTTTGCTTTTTCAAAGTAGTCATCCTCTGCGTAGAACTCCCAGGACTCTTCGATACCACCGAAAATATCACCAGAGAAGAGTGTCTTGGTATGGGGATCGTAGGTGACAAACGCACCCGGAGAGTGGCAGTAGGGTGTAGGGATAAATTGCAGACTTTTCTTTCCATATGCAAGCGTGTGGTCGTGTTTGTCGATCTCATAGTAGCTTGAGGTGATGAGGTAATGCTTGACAAGAGGTACCATGCGCGAGTGGGTGATGACCTGAAGATCTTCTCTGCCGATACGTTTTTCCATGGCCGGAACAGATGCTGCAAGATCCGGGTCCTGATGGTGCAGGATAATGTAGCGGATATTTTTTATCGTACTGATATGTTCTATTTTTCGTACGACAGCATCGTATTCAAGCATGGAACCGGGGTCGATCAGTATGGAGTCGTTTCCGTTGTCTATAAAGTAGGGATGACACTGAAAAGGGTCATTGGGAAGATACATTCCTACCCAGTAGATATGGTCTGCGATTTCAATCGGTTGTGTAAAATCCATATGAAAAGTATAATGAAACAGACAGGGTTTTTTCATGATATGTATCAATAAATTACTTTATAAAAGAGAATTTTTATCCTATTTTAAGGCTATCGGATTACACTCTAATATTATTTTGATATAATCAGAAAAAAATTATGGAGTGTTGACCATGCAGATGAGTGGTGCACAGATGGTGTGTGAGGCGATCATTGCCGAGGGTGTCAAGACCGTTTTCGGTTACCCCGGCGGAGCGATCATGCACGTTTATGACGAGATTTACAAGCAGGACGGGTTTGAACATATCCTGACCCGACACGAGCAGGCGGCGGTACATGCCGCAGACGGTTACGCAAGAGCGACAGGTGAGGTCGGGGTTGCGATGGTAACGTCCGGTCCGGGGTTTACCAATGCCGTGACAGGACTGGCAACTGCCTATATGGACTCTATTCCTCTGGTTGTGATCTCCGGACAGGTACCACTCTCTCTGATCGGAACGGATGGTTTTCAGGAGATCGATGCGGTCGGCATTTCCAGACCCTGTACCAAACACAACTTCCTTGTACGTTCACTTGAAGAGC
>JALTYW010000085.1 GCA_027046415.1 Sulfurovum sp. | reverse complement strand
CTTTGAGATCGGTGCCGTGTTCGATGCTGATCGTACCCAAAGAGAAAAGATCGGTTTTGTATTCGCCGGTCAGGCAGAGCGTGAAAGTGTTACCAATGCCGGTAAACCGCCTGTGATCGATTTTGCATCATTTGTCGGGAAGCTGGGCGGTGTGATCGGACATTTTGATCTTGTACCATGTACATTTGAAAACGGTTTGATCCATCCGTATCAGTCTGCCGATATCATCATAGATGGCAAAGTGTGCGGATTTGTAAGCAAATTGCATCCGAGTGTACAGGAACATTATGATATTCCTGTAACCTTCATTGCTGAAATCGACTTAGATGCACTGATGCCAAAGCATATCAATGCCAAACCGATCTCAAAATTTCAGGGTGTCTATAAAGATTTAAGTATTGTGATCGACAAGAGCATCCGTTACTATGAGGTTGCGAAGGTATTGAACGGCTTGGATCTGCCACTGCTCAAAGAGAGCTACCCGGTAGATATCTATACCGATGAAAAGCTTGGAGAGAAAAAATCACTGACAATCCGTTTCTTCATCCAGTCTATGGAGAAGACACTCGAAGAGTCTGATATCGAGCATGTGATGGACGCGATTATGCGTGCACTTCAAGAAAACTTCGGTGCGGAGCTTCGATAGATGAAAATACAGCTTGCATCCAGTTATGGTTTTTGCTTTGGTGTCAAACGTGCCATCAAGATTGCTGAAGAGCATCGCGGCAGCAAGACCTACGGTCCGCTGATCCATAACAAAGATGAGATCAACCGTCTCAAAGAGGGGTATAGCATCGGGCTTGCCGAAAAGTTCGATGAGATTGCACCCGATGATGCGGTGGTGATCCGTACACACGGTATTCCCAAAAATGAGCTGGCGCAGCTTAAAGAACAGAATAATGATATTATTGATGCAACCTGCCCGTATGTGACAACACCGCAGAACATTGTTGCGCAGATGAGTGAAGAAGGGTATAGTATTGTGGTATTTGGTGACAAGAACCATCCTGAAATCAAAGGGGTGGTCAGTTATGCCAAAGATCCTCGCAATGCATTTGTGGTGATCAATGAGGAAGAGCTTGAGGGACTGCCACTGCTTTCCAAAGTGGCTGTTGTGGCGCAGACGACACGTAAACCCGAAGATTATCTTAAAGTGGTGAACAAGCTGATTTTGGCGCACAAAGAGGTACGTGTTTTTAACACCATTTGCAATGCAACGTTTGAAAACCAGGATGCTGCGGCAGAACTTGCCAAAGATGCGGATGTGATGATTGTTATTGGAGGAAAACACTCCTCCAATACCAAGCAACTGCACTCTATCTGTAAAACCTACTGTGAAGAGAGCTATCTGGTTGAGAATGAATCGGAACTGGACGGATCATGGTTTGAAGGAAAAGCGCTGTGCGGTATCTCCGCAGGGGCCTCTACACCGGACTGGATTGTTCAGAACGTGATTGACCGTATTCAGGAACTTGTCAAAGTTGACGAGGTGCGCAAGAGTGAATAGTCTGACACTCAAGCCGATAGCCAAAATAGAGGGAGAGGTGAATCTTCCCGGATCAAAAAGCCTCTCTAACCGTGCGCTGCTGATTGCTGCTTTGGCAGAAGGGACAACCAAAATCACCAATCTGCTTGACAGTGATGATACGAGGTATATGCTCAATGCGTTGCAAAAACTGGGAGTAGAGTATACGCTTTCAGAAGACAGGACAGAGTGTGTTGTGATCGGTAACGGGGGTCCCTTTGAAACAGACCGGCCGTTAGAACTTTTTCTTGGGAATGCCGGAACTGCTATGCGACCGCTGACAGCGGCATTGACACTTGGTAAAGGGGAGTATCTGCTAACAGGTGAACCGCGTATGAAAGAACGACCTATTGGTCACTTGGTCGATGCACTTCGTCAGGCAGGCGCACAGATAGCGTATCTTGAAAATGACGGCTATCCTCCGCTGCAGATCCATGCGAATGGACTCAAGGGTGGAGCAGTAGAGATAGACGGGTCGATCTCCAGTCAGTTTTTGACGGCACTGCTGATGGCGGCACCAATGGCACAAGAGGATATGACTATCTCGATTGTCGGTGAGCTGGTTTCCAAACCCTATATCGATATTACCCTTGATATCATGCAGCGTTTCGGGGTAGAGGTGATAAATGAGGGATACCGGCGGTTTATTGTTAAAGCAGGGCAGCGCTACAAAGCACTTGATCATTTCATGGTAGAGGGGGATGCCTCTTCCGCTTCCTACTTTCTGGCTGCTGCTGCGATCAAAGGTGGACGGGTCAAGGTAACGGGCATAGGCAAAAATTCCGTGCAGGGCGATGTGAAGTTTGCCGATGTGCTTGAAAAGATGGGTGCGAATGTGGAGTGGGCAGAGGAGTACATTGCAGTAAGCAGAGGGGAACTGCATGCGATCGATATGGACTTCAACCATATCCCTGATGCGGCGATGACCATTGCTACTACAGCACTTTTTACTGATGGGACGACTACGCTGCGCAATATTTATAACTGGCGTGTCAAAGAGACGGACAGGTTGCATGCGATGGCTACCGAATTGCGAAAAGTAGGTGCAACGGTAGAAGAGGGTGAGGATTATCTTACCATCACGCCTCCAAAACAGCTAAAACATGCCGCTATCGATACCTATGATGACCACAGAATGGCGATGTGTTTTTCACTGCTTGCACTCGATCCGGTCTCTGTGACCATTAATGATCCAGAATGTACGGCAAAGACATTTCCGAACTACTTTGAAGTATTGCAAGTCATTTCACACTATTAATCCGGCGGATTATACTTCTTTTCTCCTGTACTGCTGTTGCTCTCCTACTTTTCATAAGCATCTTCATAAGATATTTGGATATAATAACGCAAAATTTGTGTACACATAAGGATAGGTATGAAGTTCGAAGATATCGAAATAGAAGAAGTAGATTTTGAGGCGATGCTTGAGGAATCGTTCAAAAAATCAGAGTCAAAGAGTGATTTGGTAACAGGTACGGTTGTTAAAATTGATGAAAAAGACAACCTTGCAGTCGTAGATATCGGTGGTGGACGAGATGCAAATCTAAACCTCGATGAGATCAAAGACGAGGAAGGAAACATTCTTTTCAATGTCGGTGATGAGATCAGTGTTGTTAACCAGGGACGAGGGCGCATCTCTTACAAAGCCGCACTCAGCCGTGCCGCACTCAATGAATTTATTTCGGAATATGATGATGAACAGGAATACATTGTTGAAGGTGTAGTCACTAAGAAAAACAAAGGCGGATATGTTGTAGAAGTAGACGGACTTGAGTTCTTCATGCCTCGTACACTCTCTTATCTTTCATCCAAGATCGATCCTATCGGCAAAAAAGTCAAAGCACTGATCGTTAAAGTGGATAAAGAGAAAGGTTCTGTTGTTATTTCCAGAAAAGAGCTGATCGAAAGAGACAAAGCAAGAACAGACGAGATCGTTTCAGAGCTTCTTGAGAACAAAGAGCCGGTTGTCGGAACGATCAAAAAGATCACAAGTTACGGAATGTTTGTCGATGTAGGCGGAATTGACGGTCTTGTTCACTACTCACAAATCTCACATAAAGGGCCTGTAAACCCATCCAAATATTTTGAAGAGGGTGATGAGGTCAATGTTGTAGCGCTTGAGTATGACAAAAAGAAGAGACATCTT
>JALTYW010000084.1 GCA_027046415.1 Sulfurovum sp. | reverse complement strand
AAAGAAGTATATCTAGTCTAACCTATGGATTGGAATGGTATACTGTTAGCATATTTTAATATTTGGAGAAATAATGTTGAATAAGGTTGATTCAAAACAGTTACTTCTGTTGATCTTTATTGCTTACTTGTTCAGTTTTACCGTACGGATGATCTGGATATATCAGTTTCATGCAGAGCCGGCGTTTTACTGGAATGGTCAGTTGATGATAAATACAAACGATGGGTACTTTTTCGCTTCAGGGGCGCAGAAGGAGCTCTTTGGCATGCATGCGGACAACCCCCGTATTCCGCAGATGTGGTCTTATGGTACGGTGGCATTGACAGTTTTGTTGGCCAAGATAACACCGTTTTCTTTAGAGACCATTATGTTGTATCTTCCGGCAGTAATTTCCAGTATGGTTGTCATACCGATCATTTTAATAGCAAGGCTGTTCAATCTGACACTGTGGGGATTTCTTGCAGCAGTGCTTGGAGCGGTAACATGGAGCTACTATAACCGTACAATGGTCGGCTACTATGATACCGATATGTTCTCCGCCATGGCGCCTATGTTCATTTTGTATTTTCTGATGAAAAGTACCATGGATGTAACGTTGCGGTCTGCCCTCTATGCTGCGCTCGCAATTGCAATCTACCCGTTTCTTTATGATTCCGGTGCCTCTATTGTCAATGCGATGGGCATACTCTATGCCCTCTATCTTTTCTATTACCACCGCCATGAGGAGACGACATATGCATCGATTATTCTTGTGTTCCTTTCCCTTACTCCCTTTGGGATACCTGACCCTTACTCCTATCTGCTCAAGATTATTGTTCTGATAGCCGTTTACCGTTATCTTACGCAGAAACATCTTTCAGAAAAGCAGTCCCTCATACTTATTGGCATTCTTTTTCTGTCATTTATGTATTTTGGCAATGTATTTGGATTGATTTTGAGCAAGATTGCTTTTTATACGTCAAGCGGAACAGCACATAAAGGACTGCACTTCTACTCGGTCACACAGACCATACGGGAAGCGGGACACATTCCTTTTTCGGTATTTGCAAATCGGATTTCCGGTTCACAGATCGGCTTGATTATGGCAATGGTAGGCTATGTCGCTTTAGTTGCGCGATACAGGGTTTTCCTTCTGGCACTTCCGCTTGTCGGTATTGGTTTTTTTGCTTTTTTTGGCGGTTTGCGATTTACGGTGTATGCGGTACCGGTCGCCGCACTCTCTGCAGTGTATCTGTTCCATCTGCTTGTGCAGTATGTAAGTGACAAAAGAGGCATATATGTGTTCGGTATGGGCATGCTGACACTGGCTATGATGTATCCGAATATTGTACATATCATTGAGTATCGGGTACCGACAGTGATGAACAAAGCCGAAGTCAGGGATCTTGATATGCTGAGAAAATTTGCAAAGCCGCAGGATTATACCCTTGCATGGTGGGATTATGGGTATCCTATCTGGTTTTACTCCAATACCAATACATTGACAGACGGCGCAAAACACAATAATGATAACTTCATTATCTCCACAATAATGCAGACGGCCTCTCCGCAGCTTGCTGCCAATCTTGCCCGTTTGTCCGTTGAAACCTATGTATCCAGCGGGTATAAAACCGTTGCAAATACATTGTTTCAAAATGGCAGGAAAAATCAGGTAGACCCGAATGAATTGCTTGAAAGTTTGAAGCAGGACGACTATCCTTTACCACACAAAACAAGAGATATATATCTTTATCTGCCATATAGAATGTTGAATATATTCCCTACAGTGGCTGTGTTTGGAAATCTGGATCTGACAACAGGGAAAAAGCTTAGAGATTTTGTGTTTGCACCGGCACGTGTCGTGAAAAATGAGAATGGTGTGCTCGTGCTTTCCAACAGGGTCATATTTGATGCCAATAACGGTACGATTGATTTTGGCAGCGAAAAACATACTGCCTCAAAGTTGGTTGTAGCAAGCATGACAAAAGAGGGAAGGATGAATGTTCAGGCACAGCGTTATGGTTTTGCCGGACGCTATACGGCACTGTATATGCAAAACTATCGCCAATTTATCATTATGGATAATGAAACCTTCAAATCAATGTATGTGCAGATGTTCCTGCTCGGGATTTATGACGAAACACTGTTTGAGCCGGTGGTGTTGTCTCCCTATACGAGAATTTACCGGTTGAAAAGATAGGCAAAAGCAGCCTATTTCTGTCTTGAGTCTTTTTGGTAGAGATAGGTATATAGCAGCAAGTAGCAACAGATGAAACCAAAGGCAATAGCGATATTTGCATTGGATTTGTTGGGGAAGAGTGTTGAAAGTGTGATAAAGGGTAGGGTGGTCGCAAGTATAAACATTGAAGTAAGTGGATTGTTCTTTGTAACCTGGCGATAGATCAGCATATGCATATGATAGCTGTCCGGTTGCATCGGAGACTGCCCTTTGTACAGTTTTCTCCCAATGGAGAAGAGTACCTCCCATACTGGGTAGATAAAGACAGCCATGACATACCATGGGCTGACACTTGCATATCTTCCTGCAAGAAAAATGCCGATAATGGCGACAATGAAACCCAGCATATATGCACCTCCATCACCAAGAAAAATTTTTCCTTTTGGGAAGTTAAGCAGCATAAACCCAAATAGTGCACTTCCTGTAATAGATATTACAGTCAGCATTTCAGTATTTTCCTGTCTGTATGCCGTCATACCGAAAGAGAGTAGGATCAAGGCGATCATACCCGAAGCGAGTCCGTTGAAACCATCGATGATATTGACAGCATTCATCATGCCGACAATAGCAAATGTGCTGAAAAGTATACCAAGCCAATAGGGCATAGTGATGCCCAGACCGAGATACTGTACTACAGTGTGAAGAAGCCCGATGGCACTAAGAGCTGCAACGATTTGAAGAACAAGCCGTATTTTGGGATTGAGCGTATGGTGAAAGTCTTCGAAGATACCGCTGAGAAATGCCAGCAAAATAGGGATAAAAAGTTTTGCTGCTGTAGGATACTGAAACAGGAAAAACAATCCTAAAAGAATGGCAATTCCACCAGCACGTGGTGTGTTCATAGTATGAAATGCCTGTAGTTTGTCTTGATCAGCTTCATCCATAAAAAGTGCATATTTATGGCTTAGATATATAATAGCCAATGACGCGACAAGAGATATAACGAAAGGATAAATAACAGCAGATAACATGCGTTTACTTTTTTATCAGCATTATACATAGATGATCTATAAACTCTCTTGTCTGTCCGCGATAACTTTTGAAAACTTTGCTACTAAGTTATAAGATTTGTATGATATTCACGGGCTATAATGTAACACGCATACAATATAGCAAAAAAAGGAGAAAGAAGATGTTGAAAAAAATGGTACTGGTAATGGTGCTAATGGCAAGTGCAGTGTTTGGTATGAGCCTCAGCAAGCTCAACACAGCAAGCAAAGAGGAACTGATGCAGATCAACGGTATCGGAGAGAAGAAAGCGGCTGCGATCATTAAGGAGCGTCGTAAAGGAAAGTTCAAGTCGTTTGAGGATCTGCAGCGTGTGGATGGGATCGGTGAGCAGATCGCATCCAATGTTAAAAACGATGTGAAGGTTGGTGAGACACCCAAAAAGGTGAAAAAAACAGCATCCAAAAAGAGCCACAAGAAATCCACTGCCAAAAAGAGTATAAAAGAGAAAGAA
>JALTYW010000083.1 GCA_027046415.1 Sulfurovum sp. | reverse complement strand
CATCCGGGCTTCATTAGTGACCGTCATTGCACGCATAGGCTTTTCAAAATGTTTTCGACGTATTTCGAAGTACGCCTTCAAACTTTTTGAAAACCCTCTGCGCACAAGCACGGTAACTACTGAACACATTATAAATATCCATGCTATTTAGCTTGAAAACACATCAATAACGAAATGACTGATTTTATCAGTACAAAGTTGTCGGGGGAGAATCACAAGAATGAAGATATTGATCATAGGCAGCGGCGGTCGTGAGTATGCTATAGGCAGAGCACTCAAACAGGATGAGAATGTAGAGAAGCTGTGGTTTGCACCAGGTAACGGGGCAACAGATGAGCTGGGAGAAAATCTCGATATTACCGATTTCAATGCATTGGCGGATTTTGTAGAAAAGAGTGGGGTGGATTTGACGATTGTCGGTCCAGAAGCACCGCTGGTTGAAGGGATTGTCGATGTTTTCAAAGCAAGAGGATTGACGATTTTCGGACCGACTGCCAAAGCGGCACAGCTTGAGGGCTCGAAGATATTTATGAAGAACTTTCTCGCACGGCACAATGTTCCTACGGCACGCTATATTGAGACAAGCTCCATCGAGGAGGCATACCGTTTCATTGAGACACTCGATGCACCGATTGTTGTCAAAGCAGATGGACTGTGCGGCGGTAAAGGGGTGATTATTGCTCAGAGTCACGAGGAGGCGAAAAAGACTGTGGGCGAGATGCTCAGCGGCAATGCCTTTGGTGATGCGGGTACGGCGATTGTGATTGAGGAGTTCCTTGACGGATATGAACTCTCTGTCTTTGCCGTATGTGACGGGAAGGACTATGTAGTACTGCCTGCAGCACAGGATCACAAGCGTCTGCTTGACAACGATCAGGGACCCAACACCGGTGGTATGGGTGCCTATGCACCGACACCGCTGGTTAATGATGACATTTACAGAAAACTTGACGAACGTGTGATCAAACCGACCCTCAAAGGGATGGAAGAGGAGGGGATGCCTTTTACAGGTGTGCTCTTTATCGGTGTGATGGTGGTCAAGGGTGAGCCTATTATCCTTGAGTACAATGTACGTTTTGGTGACCCTGAGTGTGAAGAGCTGATGCCGCTGCTCAAGTCCCCGGCCAGCGAACTTTTCTATAAGGCAGCAACCGGTGATCTTAAAAATGCCAAGATCGAATTTCATGACAAGTATGCAGTAGGTGTGGTGATGGCAAGCAAAGACTACCCCTACAAAAGCTCTCCGGCAGCTGAGATCATCATCGATGAGATCCACCATGAGGATGTGAGAGAGAATACGCACATCGCCTTTGCCGGCGTTAGCCGAGGAGAGGATGGCAAGCTCTATGCGACAGGTGGGCGTGTGCTGGTATGTGTAGGGCTTGGTGACAGCATCAAAGAGGCACGTGACCGTGCCTATATGCTTGTTGGACAGGTACACTTTGCCGGGAAGCAGTGCCGTACCGATATTGCTTATCAGGCACTGTAGGAGAGGTGGATGGAAGAGAGAAGCATGCCAATCGCCAGTAATGCTAAACGTGTTGCAGCATTTGTAATTGACGATATGGTGGTCAATATTTTTCTTATGATCATTTTCTCTTCACAACTCTCTGCTTTGATGTCGCAAATTACCGAAGTCAATGAAGCTTCTGTAATGATGATCAACCAGTTCATTATTGACAATCTTCCTATTGTGTTGGCTGTTAAAGTACTCTATCATGGAGTATTGATATGGCAGACAGGGATGACAGTCGGTAAATACTTTCTCAAAATAAAGACGGTAGATTATGTGACTGGAGAGTTACCTTCCCTGGCACAGGCATTCTGGCGGGCATCGGTAAGACTGTTGAGTGAAATGTTTTTCTATATAGGTTTCATCTTCGCTTTCTTCTCTCCTTTGCACCAAACCCTTCATGACAAACTTTCAAACTGTGTGGTGATTGATGTTTAAATCTCGATTTTTTCTTGTTTCGGTTCCTTTGCTCGCTGTGACACTTTCGGCTTCCAATATTGAGAAAGCCAATATTGAGGTTACTGCCAAACATGTAGAGGGTGACAAATCAACACTCTATGCTCAAGATGGGGTTGTGGTCTATTATCAAAATTCAATCATCCATGCGGATAAAGCAGTTTACAATAAAGATGCACATAGACTTGTGCTCGACGGCAATGTTGAGATGATAGGATACCAAGGAACAAAAGAACAGACATCTCATATGGAGATTGACACACAGACAGATACGATTGCATTTAAAGAACTCTTTTTTACGAATGAGAATGATATCTGGCTGTTAAGTAACAGTGCTACACGGACGAAAGCGATATATACATTTGGAGAGAGTATGCTTTCGAGCTGTGATATCAATGACCCATTATGGAAGCTGCATTTTTCCAGCTCTGTATATGACAGTGAAGAACAGTATATGAAACTTTACAATACCAGTGTCTATTTTAATGATATACCGGTTTTCTATACGCCCTATCTGGCATTTTCAACCAACAATGAACGTTCTTCGGGATTGCTTTTTCCTCTTATAGGATATACAGAAGACGAAGGGTTCGTGTATGAGCAGCCTGTTTTTTGGGCTATAAGTGACAGTATGGACCTTGAGATCAATCCTCAGATAAGGACAGATAGAAGTCTTGGGATCTATGGTACATTCCGTTTTGTTGATACGCCAAATTCTCAGGGAAGTTTGCGTGTAGGATACTTCAAGGATAAAAACTCGTATCTTGAAAAACACAACCTTACGGAAAGTGAACATTATGGGTTTGAATTTCTGTACAACTCGTCACAAATGTTCAGTCAGTACCTTCCAAAAGACTATAAAGACGGACTGTACGCGAACATTACACTGTTGAATGATATTGAATATTTGAACCTTCAAAAGACACATTTACGTCACTTTGGACAGGTACCATTGCAGGAATCCCGGGTTAATTACTATTTACAGAACAATGATTGGTATGGCGGGCTGAATGCCAAATACTTTATTGATACAAGATTGCCTGACAATGACAGTACCGTTCAGGTTCTTCCTGCACTTCAGGCACACAAGTTTCTCAAAAGCCTCTTTGTTGACAACCTGACTTATTCAATTGATGTACAAACAAAAAATCTGGATCGAAAAACAGGAACGACACTGAATCAAGTGGAGTTTAGGGTACCTATTGAGTTTACTGCATCATTCCTGGATGACTATATGAATATCTCACTGGGAGAGTATCTCTATTTTGGACGTTTTAACTTTGCAGGAGATCAGCCTCTCTATCATGACTATTTTCAGTACTATAGCAATGTACACAATGCAAAGCTCTTCAGTGATCTAACAGGAAAGTTTGAAAGTTTTACCCATGTACTACAGCCGTCAATATCTTATATTATGCCTGGATCAGAAAGTCAGGATCCTTTGAATTTTGACGAACTGCTTGCTGATCAGCCACAGGTTAAGGACCTTTTCTCTGTCGGGTTGCCCGAAGAGCAGATGGTGTTTTCTCTCAACCAGTATTTTTATGATGACAGTATGAAGCTGGTTTTCTTTCAAAGACTCTCGCAGAGTTATTATCCTGACCGGGATTATACCCTTGCAGACTTGCAGAATGAAATGCGTTTTAACTGGGGACACTGGAGTTTCTATAACAATATCTACTACTCATTTGAGTTTGATGATATCAGCCAGTCATCAAGTTATATCTCTGTCAAACAGGATGGGTACAATATCAGTGT
>JALTYW010000082.1 GCA_027046415.1 Sulfurovum sp. | reverse complement strand
CGCAAGAGGGGAGATATGGCTGACGATTTTATCAATTTCCAAAAAAAAGATGCGCAACAATTTGAAATGGGTTTAGCCGAAATAAAGAAGTCAATACATAACAAAATAAACAATAACGAAACAATTGAAAAATTTTACGCAAGATTTGAAAGTGAAAATTTAGAATATATAAAAAGTGATATGCCCATCCTGCCTACTACAAAAAAACAATTACGCTTAGAGGATTTGATTCTTTTGTCTCTTAAAGACGAAGGTGATCGGTATTTTACAACAACGGAAATTGCAAAACTAATTAACAAAAAGTCAAAATCAGAAAAACAAAAAAGTAAAAACAATGTAAGTAGATACTTCAACCAGTACTTTCATCCATATTTTGAGATCAAAGTTGAATCAGGTGTCAAAAAATATCGACTGAATACGACAGGAATAAGCCAAGCAAATTATTTAATTGAATCAGATTTAGATTTTGATAAGTAATAAAACAAAGACCACTCATGTCTCTGATAGTATAGAGCATAGAAGTATAGGTAATCGATCGTGAATAACCGCAACTTCTTGAAGGTATGTAGCAGACCGGCTGTCAGCTATTGCCTTTTCAAAGCAACAGGTTGAACCCTCTATTATTCCTAAGAAAAAGGCATAAAAGCAAACTAAGAAAGCCTTTTTAAAGTATGCTTTCTTGAACTTATTGTAGATTTTTTGGTTGAAGTTGGAGCATGTACCGATTGGGTATGTGGTAAAGCAGATGTATAAACCAGTCAATTTTAGACAAAAAAAGTTGACAATATGACATATTTTTAACTACATAATCCTCTTTATGCCATACTGCTCCATATAACATCTTGATGTCACAGGTTGTGATCTCAAAAATGGAGTACCGATGAAAGAGTTAACGATCTCTATATGTCAGGAGTATACAAACTTGAAGTCGCAATTTGCGACCTCTAGTGAAAAGGAAGAAAAAGTTTTAAGGTTGCAAATCGCGACTTTAGAGAGGTGGTCGTGATGCGTGAATCGCCCAGACTCTTTGGAGATGTGAGTGAGGATTTGGCAACCCGTTTTTTAGAACAAGAAGGCTATGTAGTTATTGAACGCAACTACTATGCCAGAAAATTAGGAGAGATAGATATTATTGCCCAAAAGGATGGTGTGCTGCATTTTATTGAGGTAAAATCAGGAAGGACTGATTTTGAGCCTGTTTATAATTTTTCCCCAGCCAAACTTCGCAAAGTTGTTAACTCTGCACATTATTATCTCAAGAGCAAGCATCTTGACCTGCCTTTTAGCATTGATGCGCTCATTATTCGGGGTGATGAGGTTGAATTTATCGAGAATGTTACGCTATAATCGCTCCTAATATAACCATAAAGAGCAGATTATGAGACTCACTGACGAACAGCTTTCCCAATTTGAAAAGAACGGTTTTCTTCTGTTGCCACAGTTTGCACAAGCGCAGATGTGTGATACCATCAGAGATATTGCCTTGGCACACCTCAAGCATAAGGTACCGCCGGTTGAAACAGAGTATGAATATGAGATAAAAAGCAAAGAGGAGCGGGAGAAGACTCTGGGGACAGGGGTGCCGCATTTTGTCAAAGAGGTGAGCGTCAGAAGGTTGCGTCAGGTGTACCATCGGGATATTGTCTTTAAAGAGTGGATGGAGCATGAGCGTATCAGACCGATACTGGCGCAGATTCTTGGAGAGACCCCTGTCATTACCATTGCCCACCACAACTCCATTATGACCAAAATGCCGCATACCTCGACGCAGACACGATGGCATCAGGATTTTCGCTACTGGCATTTTGAAAATGACAATCTGGTCAGTGTCTGGCTGGCACTGGAGAGTGAAAACAGCCAAAACGGGGTACTTGAGTTCATCCCGGGAAGCCACAGGATGGCGTTTTCACCGGAGCAGTTTGATGAGAAAGAGTACTTTAGGGAAGATGTGCCGCAAAACCGTGCATTAATAGAAAGCAAAGTCAGTCACCCTCTGCAGAAAGGGGATGTGGTACTCTTTCACTGCAAGCTGCTGCACCGGGCAAACAAAAATATGACAGACACACCAAAGATCTCGTTTGTCTATACTGTCAAAGGTGAGGGGAACCACGCACTGAAAGGTACACGCTCGAGTACCTATGAAGAGATACCGCTACCACTTGATACGTTACCATAGGTATCGTTGAAAATGATATAGGCAGCAGTTGACAAAATAATAAATATAAGCTATAACCCGTTAATGAAATTTAGCTATAATTTTCAGATCAAAATATCACAAAGGATGTAATATGGCAAAATATGTAGAACTTACTTCAGAAAACTTCGACGCAACAGTAAAAGAGGGTGTAACCATGGTAGACTTCTGGGCACCATGGTGTGGACCTTGTAGAATGATCGCACCGGTTGTTGAAGAGCTTGCAGAGGACTTCGACGGAAAAGCGACAATCGCAAAAGTAAACACTGATGAGCAGCAAGAGCTTGCAGTCAAATACGGTATCAGATCGATCCCTGCGATTCTCTTCTTCAAAGACGGTGAAGTGGTTGACCAGATGGTGGGTGCAGCTTCCAAAGATGCATTTGCGGAAAAACTCAACGCACTCGTATAATTTCTATTCTTCGCAGGGGTTTCTTCCCCTGCCGCTTTCAAACACAGCCCAGACGATTCTCTAAAAATTATTAACCAAGTATTTAAAGTGTATAATTGCTTCTAAGTATTTGTTTTATGATTTTAAAACCTAACTCAGGTTAAAGGATTGAAATGTTGGATTGTGCAATCATAGGCGGTGGACCGGCAGGGTTGACAGCCGGACTCTATGCGACACGCGGCGGATTGAAAAATGTTACGCTCTTTGAGATGGGAATGCCCGGCGGGCAGATCACCCAAAGCAGTGAGATAGAGAACTATCCGGGATTTTTTGACCATACCAAGACCGGTATGGATTTTATGAATACCTGGCAGGATCAGTGTTTTCATTTCGGGCTCAAACATGAGATGCAAAAGGTAGAGCGTGTCGCTAAAACGGGTGAACACTTTACGATTACTTTGGAGAATGGCAGTACCGTGGAAGCGAAAACAGCCATTGTTTGTACCGGAAGTACGCCAAAGCGTGCAGGGTTTAAAGGTGAAGAGGAGTTCTTTGGGCGCGGGGTAAGCACCTGTGCAACCTGCGACGGCTTTTTTTACAAGGGCAAGCCGGTAACTGTGCTTGGCGGCGGTGATACAGCGCTTGAAGAGGCGATCTACCTCTCCAATATTGTCTCAGATGTCTATCTCGTCCACAGACGTGATACCTTCCGTGCAGCACCCTCTACCATAGAGCGTGCCAAGAGCAAAGAGAACATTCACCTCATTCTCGATTCGGTCGTTGAAGAGGTGATGGGGGATGCCATGGGTGTGACAAGTGTACGCGTCAAGAACCTTAAAAGCGGCGAAGAACAGGTGCTTGAGACACCGGGCATCTTTGTCTTTGTCGGACATAACGTCAACAACAGTGTCCTCAAAGATGAGAACGGCAACTTCATCTGTGAAGTCAACGACTGGGGACAGGTGGTTGTAGACTTGAGTATGCGCACCTCTGTAGAAGGACTTTATGCGGCAGGAGATCTGCGCATCGAGGCACCAAAGCAGGTTGTGTGTGCGGCAGGTGACGGTGCCGCTGCGGCACTGCAGGTTATTTCATATATTCAGGAGCAGTCATAAGATGGTAAAAGTAGGGATTGTAGGCAGCACAGGACGCATGGGGAAACAT
>JALTYW010000081.1 GCA_027046415.1 Sulfurovum sp. | reverse complement strand
GTACCGCCGCGTTTTTTTTTTTTTTTTTAGGCATCGCAGATGGAGAAGCGGTAGGAGAAGTCAAGCACCTTGCCGCAGCGGCGGCAGGTTTTGGTAAAGTGCCCCTGACGCAGTGAATTCTCGATGTAGCTGTTGAGTCTTGCCCGTGCCTCGATGGCTTTTGTGGTATCTTCAAAGAGGTCTGGAAACTTGAAACTGAGCCAGAGGTAGAGAGAGATCTCCCGCACACGGTCTTCTGCGTTGAGCAGCATGTCGTTGGTCTGGGCAAAGGCGGGCAGGTCGCGCGGAGGGATGTAGAGGACTTTGCTGCCCGCTTCGATCTGGCGGATGTAGCGGTGAAAGACCGATTCGATGTAGGGAGAGGAGATGCTTGCCGGTGCGCAGCTTAGGTAGTAACGGGTACGCAGATCAAGGTCGTACTCGTCAACAATAGCGGCGATCTCAAGCATACTCTCGATGTTGGCAGCGACAAATGGGCCGTCAAACTCCATATTGTCGGCAAAAAACTCCAGAATGGTCGTGATGTTCTCCGTCTCTAAAATCTCTCCAATGAGCATCACATGCTCCAGACTCGCCATGACAGAGACCGGCAGTTCAATGTCGCTTAGCGGTGTGTGGAAGGTTTTGTAGATGGTTTTGAGCGTTCCCTCATCGAGCGCACCGACATAGCCTTTCTCTTCAATGCCGTACCGTCCTGCACGTCCTGCGATCTGTAGCACTTCGCTTGGCAGCAGTTCACGCCGTCTGAGCCCGTCAAATTTGTTGTCTTTGGCAAAGAGGATGGTGCGGATGGGAAGGTTCAGCCCCATAGCGATGGCATCGGTGGCGACAAGGACTTCACTCTCACCCTCCCTGAAGCGTCTTGCCTCTTCACGGCGTACTTCGGGGGAGAGGTTGCCATACACCACAGAGACACTGTACTTTTGGCTCAGCTGCTGTTTGAGCGAAAGGACATCGCGTCTGGAGAATGCCACCACGGCAGTCTGGGGTTTGATCTGCTTCATGGGTGTAGCACGCTTCATCACTTCAAGCGGATTTTTCCGTTCAACGTGTTTGATCTCAAGCGGCTCTTCAAGGTAGTCACAGAGTGCCTTGACCGCATGGAGCGCATCTGTCGATCCGGTCAAGATGACTGTTTTGGCAGGCGCACCGATAAGGGCGTTCGCCCATGCCCATCCACGGTCTCTGTCTGCGATCATCTGTATCTCGTCAATGACACAGACATCGACATCGACCGAGCCGTTCATCATCTCGATGGTGGAGCTGATATGGGTGGACTCCTCGTCGATGATCTCCTCCTCACCTGTAATGAGCGATACGTTGATACCATCGGCTTTGAGGTTTTCGTACCCCTCAAGTGCAAGCAGACGCAGCGGTGCGAGGTAGTAGCCGGTGGTTGCTGCTTTGAGTGCCTTGAGCGCTTCGTAGGTTTTACCCGAGTTGGTAGGTCCCACATGGAAGATGATCTTGCGTTTGAGCTGGCGTGCCAGCGGGAAGAGGCGCTTGAAGTCGCGGATGGTCTTGGCAAGCAGGGCTTCGCGTTTTTGCTTTTCGAGTAGGGGTTTGATGTATTCGCCAAAATGAAAAAGGATACGCCGTTTGGTCTTCTCTTTGAGCTTGAGGTTGCGTGAACTCTCTACCTGTGGCGCAACAAAACGGACAATGAACTCTTCCATCACAGAGTCATCAAGTGTCAGTTTCTGAGCCATCTGCCGCATCTGCTCCATCAGATCATCGAGTGCGACACGGAAGTGGGCGAGCAGGTCATCGTTGACCCGGTTGATATCCTCTTTGACAGGCGGGGTCTCTCCTCTCCAGATCAGATTGTACAAAAAGGGTTTTTCGTAGGCAACCGAGGTGGTGTAGTAGAGCATGGTACCAAAGAGGTCGTGGAACTTCTCTTTTTCGATAATAATATGGTCGGTACTCTCGAACACATCATATTTATCACTTATATTTTTTAATATTTTTTCTACACTATCAAACGGCAACGGTGCATGGTAGAGCGTCTCTTCAGGACGCATCTGTTTGAGTGCCTTGTGGATGGTCTCTTCGTTAAGATAGGGGTGGGGTTTGCTGTAAATGTCAGCAAGAAAGGTACGTATCTCCTCCTCTTTGGCTGCAATGCACGCTTCTTTGACCGACTCCAGATAGGCAATGGTGTCAGCCTCTTCCTGCTCCCACAGTGTTTCAAGGTCGATGGGGTCACTGACACACAGCAGCAGTTTGCTGAAGTCATAGGTTTTGAGCGTAAAGGTGAAACTGTGGGTAAACTCGATCTCGTTGAGGGTGTTGAAGACAATATTGAGCTTCCGTTCAAGTGTTCTGATGCGCTCTTTCATACGAAGATAGTAGAGCTTCTTTGCAATCTTATCTTCGGTGATCTTGGCACTCTTGGTGTCGATAAAGGCTTCGAGTATGAGGTTCTCTTCCTCTCTGGTGTGCTCGATGTTCTCAAGCAGATGGAGTATCTTCTCCACTTTATCTACCGGTGGATTGCTCTTTTGGGCATGTACAGCTTTATGGTTTTGGGTCAAAAAAGAGACAATGAGTTCTCTTGCACCTGCCTCTCCTTCGCTCCAGACACGGCGTAGCGCGCGTATCATGTCGTCACGTTCAAAGTTGTCAAGCTGCAGTTCAAGCAGCATCACCAGTGCCATGAGTTTGTCATCATCGAGTGTGGCAACCCCCTCATCAAAAGGGAGTCCCTTAAAGTAGTTGCGTATTTTGTTGTTGAGTTTGATGAGATATTTCTTTTTCTTTTTAGCCATGATAGATTATAGCCAAATGCAATTTACCGATGGCTAATCAACCGTCCGGATATCTACAAGCTCCACACCTTCGCACTCCTTTTTCAGCCGTTTGTGGGTGCGTGCATCCTCTTCGGCAAGTTCAAGCAGGTCTGCAAAGTCATTTTTGCTGGCAGTGAAGGTGTGGACATCTTTGGCGGTTTTGAGGGTGAGGGGAGTGTTCTCTTTGGCGGTTACTTCGATGTTGCGCAGCCCTTTGGCAAACTCGCCTTTAATGGCGCGCAGTACTTTTTCGTTGGCAAGCAGATCGTTGAGTGTGATTTCGATGCGTACGTCATGTTTGCACATGACCGTGTAGCTGACCTCTATGGTACCTTCCATGGTATGCTCCTTGTACTTTTATTACTGATATCATACGACAGAAGGCAGAAGAAAAGTAAAAATATGTCAAATTGTCATATTTTAACGTTGTGTGACGATACCTTGATTGATATAGTAGGTGTCCTGCTGAAGTTCATAACTTCGTTTATTTTCCATGGTTTTATAGTTGCATACGGTTTGCCAACCTTTGCTACTCATTTTGAGTGGTGTGCAACTCATGGGTATAATACTTTCAGGATATTTAAAGATCTTTTTCCAGTAGGATTTGACGACATAAGGTGTATCGCTGTCATGGTCAACCTGGGGTTTTCTGCCAAATTTTTCTGTGAACTTTCTCTCTTTTTCCTTTTGTATCAGTTCTTCTTTGGAAATATGTGGCTGCTTAGTATCTTCTTGTGATATTTTTTCTTCTTCTGTCAAAACGATAGATTTGTCTATTCTGTGTTCTGCTTGCCACATAGGTGCAGTAAGCCATAGAATAAAGATGATAATAATGAACAATAGGTATTTCATAACAGGTGCTCCTGAGAGGGATATGGTTTATTTTAGCACAGCGAAATTTAACTTTATCATGGAAAATTTAATATTTATACTACAAAAACAATAAAGTCTATCTGTTTAGTTT
>JALTYW010000080.1 GCA_027046415.1 Sulfurovum sp. | reverse complement strand
ATCTTTGAAGAGGGGAAAGAGCCGATCTCCGAGCAGATTTTTGAGCCGGATTACCATCCGTGTGCATTTGAGTATATTTATTTTGCCAGACCTGACAGCATTATTGACGGCAAGAATGTCTATCAGACACGGCTTCAGATGGGGCGAAAACTGGCAGAGGAAGTACCTGCTGAGGTTGATTTGGTACTGCCTGTACCCGACAGTGGTGTAGCTGCGGCCAAAGGGTATGCCGAAGGGCTGGGGGTTCCGTTTGAAATGGGAATTGTACGTAACCACTATGTGGGACGTACTTTCATCGAACCTACGCAGGAGATCAGGGATTTGAAGGTCAAACTTAAACTTTCTCCTATTAAGCATCTGATTGCCGGTAAACGTGTGGCGATCATTGATGATTCTCTGGTTCGGGGAACTACTTCAAAGCAGATTGTCAAAATGCTTAAAGAGGCGGGTGCTGCAGAGGTGCATATGCGTATTGCCGCACCGGAGATCAGATTCCCTTGCCGTTACGGTATTGATACACCTACACGGGCAGAATTGATTTCGGCAAACCTTTCTGTTGATGAGATTGCGAAAAAAATTGATGCAGACTCACTTGGATTCCTTTCCGTTGAAGGTCTTATCGATGCTCTTGGCCATGACAGAGAGTATTCTCTGGTTAGCTTTGACGGTAACTATTTCGCGGGAGGCAATGCGGATACCCCAGGCTGTGCCGGAGGGTGTTAGGTAACCCCTATAAAAAAGGTTCTGTCGGGAGAGAGCACCCTACGACTTCTTTCTGCTCTCTTTCTCTTCGATACCACTCATACCAAATCGACGTGCCAGTTCCTGCTTGACTCTGTCGGGTGAAATGTTTCGGTAACCAAGACCGACAAGGGTATGGTAGAGCAGATCGGCACTTTCATAAATGACCTGTTCGTCACTTTCGTGGTCAATGGCATCGACGACTTCCTGCGCCTCTTCAGTGATTTTACTTAGCATAAGTTCTTTATTGTCAAGTAGTTTTTTTGTCCATGACTTTTGCTCTGCAGGGGCATTTTTACGCTCAAGGATAGTATGGTAGAGGGTATCGACTACACCATAAATGGCATCAGTGTCAACCTCTTTGTCCAAAATGACCTTCTCTTGCATCACAGAGGTAAAGAAGCAGCTTTTGCGTCCTGTATGGCAGGCAACGCCATTCTGCTTTATTTTAAGTACGATCGTATCGGCATCACAGTCAAGCAGCACATCCTTGACTTCCTGCGTATGTCCCGAGCTCTCGCCTTTTTTCCAGATGCGCTGTTTGGAGCGGCTAAAGTAGTGGGCAAAACCGGTGGAGAGTGTCAACTCGTATGCCTCTTTGTTCATGTAGGCAAGCATTAAAATTTCATTGGTGTCGGCATCTTGTGCGATGGCGGGGATGAGGGGGTTTTTGTTCCAGTCGATGGTCATGATAATTTCTCCGAAATTATCAGCGTTCAGCGTTCAGCGTTCAGCGTTCAGAAACAGTAGCTTTTCCTTTGGAAAAGCATACCGAAACTCTTCACTCTTCACTCTTCACTCTTCACTGATTTATTGTTGCGCCGAGACGGCTTTTTGTTCTTTGCCTTTGGCATCAACCCAGATGTTTGGTACCGCACCGCCGGGGGTGAGGAAGATTTGGGCATCTTTGTTGACTTTGAGTGCTTCGTTGAACTTGCCTTGTGTATGGATCTGTTCCATCTGAAGCAATTTCTCTGTCAGTGACTGGGCAATGATTTGGTTGGCTTTTGCCTGAGCCTGAGCCTCGATGCGGATTTTATCAGCATGTCCCTGTGCTTCGATACGTTTTTTCTCCGCTTCACCACGTGCGATCTCCGCTTTGCGTTCAGCTTCACGTTTGGCTCTATCTTTTTGCTGCTCTGCAATCATTACGTTTTGTTTCTCTGCCTGAAGCTCTTCAATCTTGGCTTTGATCTTTGGCGGCAGTTCAATGTTTCTAAGCTCTACAGAGTCAAGCACGACCGGGCTTCCCGGGATCGACTCGACCTTTTTACGTACACGCTCCTGAATCTCTTTGGCGATCTCAGTACGTTTTTGCGGCAGATTCTCTGCGGCATATTTACCGATGACATCACGCACGATCTCACGTACTTTGGTGTTGATGATCTTGTCTTCCCATGCAGTACCCCATGTTGCAATGGTTTTAGGTGCACTCTCTGGTCTGAGGTGATACTGTACGGCAAGGTCGATGTCAACATCCAGCCCTCTGCTGTCCATAACGCGAATGGCAGGGTTGCGGCGAAGACCGCCTTCGTATCGGTTGTAGCCGTCACTGAGTACCTGCTTGTTCTCGTTGGAGTAGGTGATCATCCGTACGCGGGTATTGACCGGGACGATCTTTTGCAGGATTGGGATGAAAAAGTGCAGACCGGGCTGGAGAGGCTGCTCTTCGAACTTACCGGTGTTGATTTTGATGCCCACCTCACCGGAGTTGATGATGGCAAAGGGTTTGAGTACAATAAGTCCGAAAACAAGTGCGATGAGCACAAAGATCATAGGGGCTTTACTCCCTCCCATATTGTTCAGCGGATTGTTGAAAGACTGATTGTTATTGTCCCCTCCTGAGGGGTTTGGGTTGCTGTTGGGTCGTTTTTTCTTGAAATAGTCGTTCATGTCTGCTGGCATGAGAATCCTTTGTAATTGATGCCTCCGACAGGGTGTATTGCATCCCCGGAGACAGTAGATTAGTTGATGTATGTCAGGTGCTGGATATAGTCAGGGTTTTTGCCTGCTACAGCGTCAAAATAGGCTGTCTGGAGTTTTTCTGTGATCGGGCCGCGAGAACCACTGCCGATGATGCGTGCATCGACTTCGCGAACCGGTGTGACTTCGGCTGCGGTACCTGTGAGGAAACACTCGTCTGCAATGTAAATCTCTTCACGTGTAATACGGCGTCTGACCACCTCTATGCCCATATCGTTAGCAAGGTCGATGACGGTTGCCTGAGTGATGGACTCCAACGCATTGTCGCTTGGCGGAGTAATCAGTTTGCCGTCACGTACCATAAAGAAACAGGCACCTGACGCTTCAGCAATGTAGCCTTGGTCGTCGCGCAGCAGTGCTTCATCATAGCCCGCCTCGACTGCTTCGAATTTTGCCATTTGGCTGTTAAGGTAGTTGGCTACTGCTTTGGCTTTCCCCATACCTGAAGTGTTAGGTGTTCTGGTCATAGAGGCGATCTTGAGGCGGATACCTTTTTTGAGCCCCTCTTCGCCAAGATAGGCTCCCCACTCCCATGCAGAGATGGAGACATTAACCGGTGCTTCTTTGTGGTAGAGCCCCATGACTCCGTAGCCAAGATAGACCAGCGGGCGGATGTATGCTCCGTCGAAGAGTTCATTTTCCTGAAGTAGCTTAACCTGTGCTTCCTCAAGTTCTTCGAGTGTGAAAGGGACTTCCATCAGTGTCATCTTCGCAGAGTTCAGCAGCCGCTGAGTGTGCTCTCTAAGTTTGAAGATAGCACATCTTCCGTCAGCTGTCTTGTAGGCTTTTGTCCCCTCAATGGCACCGTTCCCATAATGGAGTGTATGTGTCAGAACATGTACCTTCGCATCATCCCACGGAGTGAGCTCGCCGTCCATCCAGATATATTTCGCTTTGTTCATATGTTATGCTCCCAACCCGTCATTTTGTAAGTGCGGGTAAAAAATGAATAGGAATATTTTATCGAAATTGTGGTTAATAGGCGGTTATCAGGCAAATTTGAGGAAGATGCCGACCAGCAAAGAGAGGAATATAACCATACCAATAAGCAGTACATTGTGCCACCTCTCCGGTACATTCACTTTACGTTCTATCCACTCGACGATCTTCATAGCGGGAAATGCCATAAAGACCAGCATCACAATGCTGAAGACCAGTGTGATGACAATATCCATCATGGCTGTACTCCGTAATAGTTTTGGATAAAGCGGCGTTCCTCTTCGTTTTTGATTGGAAGAGTGTGTACTGTACCATTGGTGTCAGTAATGAGCAGTGTATCATTTTTGATAACAAGATGTTTCTGCCCCCATGCCCTTTCGAGTTGTTCAAAGGCTTTGAAGACTTCCATATTGCTGGGTTTTTCTTTGAACTCGGTATCGGTTTTGCTGCGTATCTCCAGCCCCCCGAAACGTTTTTCAAAGTAGTAGGGACTGTACTGCTGAACCGCTTTGTAGATTCTGGCATTTTTATGGCTTGGTTTACCTTCTATGAAGGCACTGAGTCCAAAAAGAAAAAAGCCTATCATCAGTGCCGGCAGCAGATATTTTGAAAATTTACCCATGTTAAAACACCCCTTTTGTTCCGTTGCGTTAGTATAGAACGTTTTTGCTCAGTTTTACTTGACGGATATCAATGGCAGGGATGGTAAAGTGTGATACACTTTTTACATATCAATTAAAGGGTTGTTGAGGATGAAAACGTTTTTCTATCTTGAGGGGGCCTATCTCATTCTTGCAGGGATTGTGCTGTTTATCACACTGTTTGTCACTACCCGACCGTTCATGTCCAAAAATGCACCCAAAAAAGGGCTGAGTGGTGTTTTGCTGGTGCTGGCAGTCATGATAGGGGCACACTATTATATTACGACAAGCAGAATGACTGAAGTAAAAGGTGCTTTTGAGCAGAACAGATCCATTCTGTGTGAAAGCCGTATGCAGCGCAAGGTCTCTCAGGTAGTACATATCAAAAAGGAGAATGGCTGGAGATTGAAAGGGGACAATTTCGTCTCTCCTTACTATGAAAGGCCATTTTTCATTGCTCGGTGTATTGTTGAGTAGCATACACCTTTCCTGTATAAGCAAATCTTCTCAAACTTTTTTATCATTTTTACTTATTTGAATCATAAATTATTCTATGATTTTCTCTCTTCCTTGACATAAGTCAATCGTATTGTTCCGTGAAGCTGTCATAATACTTTATGCTCAAAGGATCTTGAACCCTTACAGTAAAACAGCAAAACCGACAGGAGGCACACATGACGGAAGTATTGATCGTAAGACCGGAGATAGCGCTGGATCAGTTCCTGCCTATCTTCATCGAATCGACACTCGTACTCGTTTTTGGTGTAGGGTATGCCGCAACCATTACCCTTGCCAAGATGGGGTACTTTTCCAAAAAGTGGATGCCTGTGGGGTATCTGTTTTGGGCATTACAGACTTATTTCCTGTATGACTTTGCGATGCTGATCCAGAGTAATCACTTTACTATGAAAGTACTGATGGTGACGATGGTCGCATATCTTTTTGTCCCGCATCTCTATTTTTATCTGATCTCATCGGCAGATGAGCGGTACGAAGGGACAGAGGAGAGTCTGCAGGATCACAAACGATAGGTGCGCAGTTGAAGCGTTTGAAAGAGGGAAAGAGCGTGAATACAAAACTGTAACGGTTTTGTGTATCACATTGAAAAAGGAGGAAACATGGCTAACGAAAATGCTTCGGTTTGGACCAGTATTCGATTCTGGCGGCGTTCGGCAGCATGGGTAACCGGATTTGCGGTCATTCTGCTTATCTGGCTTACATTCGATACACTTGGACAGATATCGATGGGAACAGATGCTGATCTTCAAAAGGCGGTTGCTGAGAAGAAAGAGAACAAGAGAGTGCCTGCACCAACTGTGATCAATTACCATATTGATTACAAAATGGATACAAGAAGAGGGCATGAGGTGCCGGTGATTGGTGCAAAAGAGCCTTTCTTTGGTAAAGAGTGGAGTCCGAAAGAGGCTGCGGCACTGCTGCATCTTGGAAAACTGACTTCCCAGGCGAAAAACTGTATGAACTGTCATACCCTGCTTGGAAACGGTGCCTATTATGCGCCTGACCTGACCAAGGCATGGATCGATCCGGCATGGCAGAAGGGTGGTCCTATGCAGGCAATGACAGGGAAAAATACGGTAGAAGAGGCAATGGCAGAGTTCCTGCAGCACCCTTCACAGTACCCTACACATGCACGTATGATGCCAAATCTGGGAATTACTGCTGAAGAAGCAAAAGGACTTGTCGCATTCCTCAAACATATGAGTAGTATCGACACCAACGGTTTCCCGAGAAACTTCTCGAAAACAGTTGACCAATTCAAAACAGGAGGCACCAATGCTCACTAGTATTAAAACAAACGAATTTGCGGGCAGTGAGTCGAAAAAACTGGCGATGATGTACTTCAGGGTAGCAATTATCCTGTTCGGTGCACAGCTGTTGATGGGACTTATCGCAGCGATCCAGTTCCTGGCTCCAGGTTTCTTGTTTGAAGTTTTTGACTTTAATGTTGCAAGAATGGTGCACATCAATGCACTGGTTGTATGGATGCTCTATGCGATGATAGGTTCAGTTTACTATCTGCTGCCTGATGAGGCAGGTGTGGAAACAGTTGGTGTAGGTCTTGGCAAACTGGCATTCTGGGTACTGACAGCAGCTGTAACAGTTGTTGTTTTGGTCTACATCTTTATTCAGGTAGGACCTGGTAAAGAGTCGACTATCTGGCTGATCAATGAGGGTAGAGAGTATATTGAGGCACCAAGATGGGCCGATATCGGTATTGTTGTTGTCGTACTTATTTTCTACTGGAATGTCTTTGCAACTTACATGAAAGGGAAACAGACCGGTATTCTGACTGTACTGGTTGCAGACTTGCTTGCACTTGCTGGTCTTTACCTTGCAGGGATGTTCTTTACAGACAACATCTCTATGGATCAGTACTGGTGGTGGTGGGTCATTCACCTTTGGGTTGAAGCGACATGGGAGGTCTTTGTAGGTTCACTTGCTGCATATGGTCTGATCAAGATTATCGGGGCAAAGCGTGAGATCGTCGAAATGTGGCTCTGGATTGAAGTGCTGATGCTCTTTGGTTCAGGAATCCTTGGGCTTGGTCACCACTACTTCTGGATCGGTACACCTGAGTACTGGTGGGAGATTGGTGCGCTCTTCTCTGCACTTGAACCGGTACCTCTGGTAGCGATGTTCGTACACGTCCTCTATGACTGGGGTAAAGAGCAGGGGAAAGCAAAAGCGGAAGGCAAAGAGGGTGCTGTGATGAACAACGGTCCTGCTATGGCATGGATTGTCACCAATGCATTCGGAAACTTCCTTGGCGCAGGTATCTGGGGATTCTTCCATACACTGCCGCAGGTAAACATCTATACGCACGGTACACAGTTTACCGCAGCACACGGTCACCTGGCATTCTTCGGAGCCTATGCGACGATCTTGATCGGTATGATGTATCTTGGGGTACAGGGTGCTTACGGGATAGAGAAGCTTAGAGCAACATTCAAATCCAAAATGGCGATCTTCCTGATCACCTTTGGTGTGATTGGCATGACGATTGCATTGACAATCGCAGGGTATGAGCAGGTACTGGTTGAAAGAGCGGAACTCGGCGGTGGCTGGAGTGCTTTCTTTACCGCACAGAATCTTCCATGGTATGTGCAGGCGCAGATGTGGCGGACGATCATGGGTGTGGTTACCTTTGTCGGATTTGTCTATCTGGTATGGGATCTGCTGACTATCGGGAAGCAGGCAAAACAAGGTGCCAAAGCCGCATAAGACTTAGGTGAACATGTTTCTCCCTTTGAGAGGAAACATAAATGAAATTGACGAATAAGGAGCAGAAGATGTTTGAACCGTTTACTGATGTCGTACCGAGTTTTTTCGGTATGTTGAACCAGGGACCTTTGACGCTGACGATCTTTTTACATACGGTGATTGTATTGCCGATGTTCTGGATCTATTTTCAGGAAAAGAAGCGTTTAAAGAAGTAGATTTATCAATATAAGTGATTATCTAAATCTATTTTTATTAAGTTTTTAGATGATACACTTGGATGGAAGAAGTTTGGGGTGAGGGTCGGTGTAGGACCCCCAAAGGTGTCTGTTATCGTCAAATAATAGACTTCATGATTTTATTCATAAAAGCTTTAAGTTAGGCTAAATTATGAATATGATGCACTAAGGAGTGAAGCATGAAACTTAGTAGACTTTTGGGACTGGCAGCGGCGACGAGTCTGGTTGCAACCATGGCAATGGCAGGATCATCCAAAATGGATTTTGCCAAAGTATATGAGAAAGAGTGTCAGGGATGTCACGGACCGATCCATCAGGGTGGTGTTGGGTCAGATCTCCGTCCTAAAGCACTGAAGAAAAAAGAGGCGTATTCTCTGGCTGAGGTGATTATGAACGGGCGTCCGGGTACGGCAATGCCGGCATGGAAACATATGTTCAGCAAAGATGATGCAATGGGGATGGTCGACTGGCTGATGAACTGGAAAAATACGGTAGAACTGCGACTCGATCTTGATGAGGTAAAAAAGAGTTGGAAAAAACTTGCTGACCGTAAGGAACTCTTAAAGAAGTATCCGCATGCAACGGATGTAAAGAGTGTCATGGATATTGTATTTGCTACAGAGCGTGATGCATCACTGGTTGATTTCATTGACGGTACAAACGGTAAAGTACTCTCCCGACATAAAGCAGGATTTGCCGTACACGTAACCGTAACCAACAAGCGTATGCCGCGCTATGCCTATTCCATTTCGCGTTCAGGACGTCTTACGATGTTTGATCTGGCAGCACCGGGGCAGCCTGCGATTGCCAGTGTTCAGGTAGGTCAGGAGTCAAGAGGGCTTGCCGTGTCTCCGGATGGAAAATATGTTATGGCGGGTAACTATAATCCAGGTGGAGCTGTTTTGTGTGATGCTATGACACTTGAACCGTTGAAAGTCTATCAGACAGCCGGTGTGATTGACCCTGACGGTAATATTGTACCAAGCCGCGTGGCTTCTATTGCCGATACACCGTATGGACCATATTTCGCATTCGCACTCAAAGATGGTGGGCATGTCTATATTGTAGACTACAGCAAACCGGACTTCCCAATTGTGGGTGATATTCCAAATATTGGAAAGATTTTGCATGATGCCTTCCTCAATGAAGGGAAAGAGATCGGTCGTTACTATATGATCGCTTCGCAGGGATCAGATCTGGTGGGTATCGTTGACTTTAAAACGAAAAAACTGGCGGCAAAAGTTTACACAGGTCCGGGAACAAAACCGCATCCAGGTCAAGGTAGTTCATGGTTTAATGAGAAGTATGGACAGTTGAACGCAACAGCAAGCATGAACGTCGGTAATATTGTTGTCTGGGATATGAACTGGGATGTTGTTGCAAATGTTCCTACCGCTGGCGGTGGTCTGTTTGTTGGTACCAGCAAGGATACGCCGTATCTTTGGGCAGACTGTGTACTCGGCACCCCTGAGAACTACAACAAAGTGTATCTGATCAACAAAGAGACACTTGAGACAGACCGTATTATTGAAGTGGGCAAAAAAGAGGGTAGACTCATTGATGCGCATACAGGAAAGATATTGCAAACTTGGGATGCAACACAGTTTAAAACTGTGGCGGGCAAAGAGGTAGCTTCGAAACTTTCCAAAGAGAAGCTGCTCTCCTATACAGCCAAACCGGGTGCCAAGGTTGCCAAGCCGGTACAGCCGAGACTGCTTCATGCAGAGCCTGCAAATCATGGAAAGTGGACATTTATTTCCGAGTGGACAACCGGACGTATTGGTATCTATAATGCCAAAACAGGTGAATTTATCAAGTATATACATAACTTGACAACACCGACATTTACCTATTCTGTAGAGCACAGACAGCACATTCCAGGTGCATAATGGCACACTAGATGAAGAGGGCACTCTGCCCTCTTTGTCATAACAAGGCAGTCAGGCGGGAAATCATCAACTGTGAAAGTTTAGTCTCCTTTTCTGTTTGATTGGTTTCCCTCGTAACTGTCTTTCTCTCCAAATATTTTCCCTGCTTGCTTGATATGCCTCAACGGATGATTGATACAAATAGAGTACAATGTAGCATAATTTCAAAATCGTGTGAGGACTGAAAATGAAATACTTGTTTCTAATCGTATCTGTATATAGTCTATTGATAGGTGCTACGCCTGATATTGTGAAGGAGGCCACTCCGACTGCCAGAGAGAAAATATTTGTAGTCGAACGTGAGAGTGAATCGGTTGCAGTGATTGAAGAGGGGTTGGTCAGAAGACATATGCAGCATATGCATAACATGAATCACGGGATCATCAAATTCGATGGCGATGATGGTTATCTGATCAGCCGTGACGGGTATGTTGTAAAGTTCGATCCGAAAACTGAAAAAAAAGAAGCAGAGTACAAAACTTCCAAGTCTGCCATCGGATTTGTTATAGGGAAAAACTATGTCGCTGTAGCCAACTATGACGACAAATCAGTAGATATTCTGAGCCGTGACCTCAAGCCCATTGACAAAATTGTGACCGGGTCAAAGAATGTCGGTATCAAAATCTATAAAGATATGTTGGTTTTTGCACAGATGGACAATGACAAAGTGACTGTGCTTAAAGATGAAAACGCTGGAAAAGGGTTGCCGAAATTCAAGCGATACAGAGAGTTTGACGTAGGACAAATGCCGTTTGACGCGATGCTTAGCGGACATACCTATATCGTTGGCTTTTTTCTCGGAAAAGCTTTTGGTGTGATCGATCTTGATAAAATGATGTACAAAGCGATCAAGATCACCGCCGAAGGCAACAAGCCCGTGTTGAAAGTGCCCCATTTCGGTTTTTGGTCTATCAGCAAGGATAAAACCTTTATTCCGGCAGTCGGAAATAATGTGGTGATGGTTTATGACAAGCATTTCAAATTTATCAAAAACATCAAAACCAAAGGATTGCCGGTATTTACTTCTCTAAGCCCGGATAAAAAGTATCTTGCTGTAACCTATTCAGGAAAAGATTTTCCTACGATTCAGATCATAGATACCCAAACACTGAAGATCGTCAAAACGTTTACATTCCCCGGAAAAGTACTGCATGTGCGATGGTCACAATATGATCCTTTTCTCTATGTCTCTGTCAACGATGCCAATCAGGTTAGTGTGATCCATACAAAAAAATGGTATCTTGCCAGAGATATCTACCAGGTGGAGCATCCATCCGGTATTTTTATCTATGATATGAAGGCGAACCCGTAGGTGTGATACGATGCTGCGGTTTGGATGTGTGCTATTGGTACTCTCTGTTACCGCTTATGGCGTGGATTTTGTTCATTGGAGCGGAAGCTACCAGAAAGCACACAGCAAAGCGATACGGGCACATAAACCTATCTTGATGCTGCTTATTCGCAATGGTGACAGGTTAAGCCGAGAGATTGTAAAGGATGTGATGACAGATCAGCCGTATGTAGATATGCTTAACCGGATGACAGTCCCCCTGATTGTACAGGCAGATCATGTTTCGGCATACCCTTCAGAAATGTTTTATACTACACGCTTCCCTACACTTTTCCTGATAGACTGGCGGGATGAACAACTGCTTGCCGCACCGCTCTACGGAAGAGAGATCACGCCGGAGATCATACGAACACAAGTGCTCCCTATGCTGCAACAGGCTGAAAAGAGTATAATAAGATGAGAATGACCATATAGAAGGAGACAGCAGTATGGATGTGATGATCGCCGGAGCCGGAACGGTTGGGTATTCTCTGGCACAGAAGCTCTCTTTCAAGTACAATGTTATTGTGGTGGACAGAGATATCCGAAAGCTGAACAAGCTTGAAGAGGATGTTGATATTATGGTTTTTCAAGGTGATGTCGAAGATCCTCAAACCTATCAGGATCTACCGCTGGAATCGGTAGATCTCTTTATTGCTGTTACCGATTCTGATGAGTCAAACCTTCTTTCGACACTTATTGTGGAAGATGCGGTTAGGGTAGGAAAGAAGATCATCCGCCTGCGCAATGATTACTTCTCCAACAGTGCTGTGATTGCAAAACTCGGTGTCGATTTTGCGGTCTTTCCTGACAAATTGACCGCTGATCAGGTAGGAGAGTTGTTTGCTTTCCCAAAGGCGAACAATGTCAAGCGTTTTCCACAAACAGAACACAAGCTGGTGTCAGTCAAGGCAGAGTGCAAGACCGGGTTGTCTATTGGTCAGTTGACAGATAAAACAATGGTGGTTGTAGGGATAGAACGTCAGAAACGCTTTATGGTTCCCAGTGCAGATGAAAAGATTGTAAATGGAGATCTGGTGTATCTGTTCGGGGAGGAGCATACCATTCAGAAAACTTCGGCCATACTTGATGTGAAGCTCCCATCCAAAATCAAAAAGGTTGCGATATTCGGTGCGAATGTTTTGGCGCAGAAGATCGCCAAAAAGCTGCTAAAACGTGATCTTGAGATCAAGCTGATCGAGAAGAACAGAGAGCTGTGTCATCAGGCAGCGGAGTATCTTGAGGGCAGGGCAACGGTGATTCACTCCGCTTATGAAGATCATAGGCTTTTTGAAGAGGAGGGGTTGAAAAAGGCCGATATGCTGATTGCCGCGACTGTAAATGACGAGACCAATATTGTCAAGTGTATTGAAGCACAAGAATATGGTGTGGAGAAGGTTGTTGCAATCAACAATGACAAAGCCTATTATGGGCTGATGCATCAGCTTGGCATTGTGGTCGTACGAGGAAGCAAAACAGGAGCGTACTATGCGATCTTAGAGAGTATTGTGGCAAGCAGTATTGTGAGTGAACGCCATTTTTGCGGAGGAGAAGCTGTACTGTTTATGCGAAAGATATATCCCCAGTCACCGTTGATTGGGAAGACCATAGCACATGCGCCGGAAGGGTGTAGTGTATTTGTTTTGAGAGAGGAGCGTATTTTCCCTTTAATGCAGAGACCATTGCTCGCAGAGGATGATACGATTCTCGTTGTAGGAAAAACGGAGGATGAGGAGATGCTGCAACGATGGATATACACGCGTTAAAAAATGTACTGAAGTTTTTGTCGATCATCGGTATGGCATTGAGCCTTTTCCTTCTGATCCCAGTGGTTACAGGAGTGCTTTACCGCGAGGATATGCATGCTTTTGCATTTTTTGTTGCAGGATTGTTTGGTATCAATGGGATCGTTTTTCTGTTATTGCAACAGCATACTATACGGCTTAGCATTCGAGACGGCGTGCTCTCTGTCAATCTTGTCTGGATACTCTTGGGCATTGCCGGTACGGTACCCCTTGTTCTCTATACGGATGCAGGGTGGGCAGACGGTTTTTTTGAAGCGATTAGCGGATTTACCACTACGGGAGCGACGATCTACAGTGATATAGAGGGATTGCCACACTCCATTTTGATGCTCAGAAGCCTGATGCACTGGCTTGGCGGGATGGGGATTATTGTACTGGGGGTAGGGCTTTTCTCTCTTATCAACCCCAGTGGTTCTTTGGCACTTTTTAAAGCGGAGTCGACAGGTATCAAGATGGAGAAGGTTACACCAAAGATCAAAGATACCGCTATGCGGCTTTGGGGCATCTATGTGCTTTTTACACTTGTTGATACCATTGCGCTTAAACTGGCAGGTATGAGCCTGTTTGATGCGATCAACCATGCCTTTTCGACCATTTCAACCGGTGGGTTTTCGACAAAAAATGCCTCCTTGGGTGCCTTTGATTCTCCTCTCATTATCTGGATCACGACCTTTTTTATGATCATTTCAGGCATCAACTTTTTGGCACACCTGAAGTTGTTCTCTACCGGTACGCTTGACGGATACAAACGGGAAGAGGTGGTATGGTATCTTCTGATCTTTGTTGTCCTTTCTCTGGTATTGAGTGGCGTGGATGAATTTGTGGACAAAGACAGTCTGTTTCATGCCATGACCCACTCCTTTTTTACCATAGCATCGGTTTTGACAACGACCGGATTTGCCACCCTTGACTATGCGCAGTGGGGACACATTGCTATCAGTGTCATCTTTGTAGCGATGCTCATTGGCGGTAATGCCGGATCGACTGCAGGCGGGGTTAAGGTCATCCGCTATATTGTACTGTTTAAAAATCTCTCTCTGCAGTTGCAAAAGATTTTGCACCCCAATGCGGTAGTAGGGGTATTTATCGACAGGCAGCGGGTCTCTTCACAAATTATCAGTTCGACCACAGGGTTTATTTTTCTGTTCATTATAACCAATATGCTTGTAACCCTTTACCTGTTTGGCAGAGGATTTGATGCGATGACGGCAGTCTCTACGGCACTGGCATGTGTGGGCAATATCGGGCCAGGGTTCGCACTGACGGGACCTGCACAGAACTACGCTTTTTTCTCTGATGCAGATAAGATCATTCTCTCTTTCGCCATGATTATCGGACGGCTCGAGTTCTATACTGTTTTTTTGCTTTTTAGCAGAAGTTTTTGGAAGAAATTCTAAAAGTACTACGACAAAAATCCTGAACGCATTTTATTTCGATATACTTGTAGATGAACAGGGCAATACGTCTGTGTTGCTTTTACAGATGAAGGGAGAGGGGAAGAATAATGAAACTATGGATTCAAACCGTATGCAAAACGGGTATTCTGGCAGCTTTGGGGCTGTCAAATCTGATGGCGTCTTCAGTGCAGACACTCTACTACGGCGGAGACATCATCACGATGGAGGGCGACAAGCCCGAGTATGTCGAAGCAGTCATGGTGCGAGACGGTAAGATCATCTATACCGGTAAAAAGGCTGATGCGGTCAACAACTATGCCGGAAAGACCGTAGAGGTCGACCTCAAGGGTAAAACCATGATGCCGGGTTTCATTGAACCGCACCTGCATCCGCTTATTGCCGCGATTCTCCTCTCGGGCGACATCATCGCGCCGCATGACTGGCATGTGCCAGATGGCATTAAAAAGGGTGTGGAGGGGCATGATGCCTACATCAAAAGGCTGAAAGAGTCCATTGCGAAGTACGGAAAAAAAGATGACGTACTGTTCGTGTGGGGATACCATCAGCTCTGGCACGGAAAACTGGACAGAAACATGCTCAACGAGATATCGCCCGATATCCCCGTTGCCGTACTGCATCGCTCATTTCATGAAGTCTTCCTCAACGATGCTGCAATAAAACTGATGAAGATCAAAGAGGCCGATTACAAGGGAAATCCTCAGGTAGAGTGGGACAAAGGGCACTTCTTCGAAGGTGGATGGCAGGCGCTTGCGCCCAAGATAGCACCGTTCATGCTCAACCCCGTCAAGTATAAAAAGGGGCTTGCGGATATGACGAAGCTGATGGAGAAAAACGGCATTACGACCATAGACGAGCCCGGTTTCCCCAATGTCGATTTCGATATGGAGTACAATCTGCTCAAGTCGGAGATGGATAAAAAGCCTGCCTATGAGATCTACAACATTCTCAATGCCGGACAGCTCACTGAGGTCAAGGGCAGCCTCGATGCGGCGACAAAATTTATGGAAGAGGCACCGGCAAAGTATGATACCGACAATATCAAAATATTGCCAAAGCAGGTGAAACTCTTTGCAGACGGTGCCATCTATTCGTTAGCGATGCAGATGAAAGAGGGCTATAGCGACGGCTTCAAGGGGCAGTGGATGACGCCTATAGAGACCTTTAAAAAGCAGATGCGCTACTACTGGGACAAAGGCTACAAGATCCATATCCATGCCAACGGCGACCTGGGTATTCAGCTCTGTCTCGATACAGTACGCCAGCTGCAAAAGGAGCATCCGAGAAAGGATCACCGTCTGACACTGCATCATCTTGGGTATTTTACGGCAGATCAGGCAGATGAGCTGAAAGCACTTGGCATCGAAGCCTCCGTGAACCCCTACTATCTGTGGGCGTTGTCGGAAAAGTATGCCAAATACGGTCTGGGACCCAAAAGAGCACACAACCTGGTACCTATGAAGCTTCTTGAAGAGAGAGGTATCCCCTTTTCTTTCCATTCAGACTTTGGTATGGCACCAGCCGAACCGCTGACACTGGCGTGGACGGCTGTCAACAGAGTCACGGACAAAGGCAACCCCGTTTCGCAGGATCAGCGTATCGATGTTTTCACTGCAATGAAGGCCATTACCCTCAATGCGGCAAGAACACTGAATCTTGAAAATAAGATCGGCTCCATCAAAAAGGGGAAAACCGCAAACTTTACCATTCTTGAGGAGAACCCGTTCAAAGTCGACAAAATGCACATCAAAGATATTGAAGTTGCGGGTGTGGTTTTTAGAGGAGAACTGAAAATGAGAAAACCAAAGCTTGTCGGCGGTGACAAAGACGCGTATGGGTGTATCGGCAGTGCCGGCTACAAGTGGTGTGCCAAAACCAACCGGTGCGAACGTCCGTGGGAGCTTGCCAAAAAGGAGAAGTTCGAAAAGCGTGCGGAGGCGTTTGACGCTTTCTGCGGAAACAGAAATTAAATCCAATTCAACACAAAGGAAAAACATGAATTTGAAAAAACGAACGATCGCTGCGGTTGCGGCACTGACAATGACACTTGGCTTCACAACAGCCGATGCGT
>JALTYW010000079.1 GCA_027046415.1 Sulfurovum sp. | reverse complement strand
GATAATATTTTAGTTTAGTTTTCAGGGCCTTCCTATTTGAATTACACTATTATCCATTTCTGTTTTTCTTTCTTTTCGAGTGAACGGAATATCGCCATTTGGGTACCGTGAAAACTGCCCCCTTTTTGCAGCAACGCAACCCACTCACCTACACCGTTTTCCACATTAACCACTTCATAACCTTGACGCAAATAGTGCTGCACACCTTTACGAAAGTCCCCCATAAGCCTCCGACGCATGATCACCTGCTCCTCTATATCCGTATCCGAGCTCAACACCACACTCCAGCGTCTTGGAGCATGTGAGATGTCTGTAACAGCCATACCGTGTCTCCACGCATCCTCTACCGACTTTTCCAACTGGGTCAGCTTAACCCTTGACAGCAGACTCTGTTCACGGTACTGTGTCTCTTTTTGCAACACACCAAGATAAAAAAACTCTGCATAGACTCCAGATGAAAGCAGACACACACCTATCACAATTCTGATTACTCTTTTCATAGCATCCCTCACTCTACTTTTATGAATAATAACATAATTATAAACAAAGATAACAATATCTGATTTATAGAAAACCGCATTGCAAGGCAAAGCATTTTATTGTATACTACACCTAAAATCTACTACGATTAGAGGAAGACAGCAATGCAACGACGTATCTCTTTTGTTCTTATTCTCTCGTTCATACTGTTTTTAAGCGGATGTGAAGGACCATCATTTGGCAGTTCGAATGTCAAAAAGGAGTACTTCCCAAATGGTCAGATACGTTCTGAATTTATCATGAGTGACAATACCGAAATGAACGGGCTGTTAAAGCTCTATGGTCCGGAAGGAGAACTCACATCGACAGTAGAGATAAGAAACGGGGTCAAAAACGGCATAGAAAAACTCTATGATGAAAAAGGCCGTGTGTTGAAAACCACTCCGTATATCAACGGGAAGAAGCACGGTTATGAAAAAGGGTATTTCCCTAACGGGGATGTGTGGTTTATGCTTCCCTACAGAAATGGTGTACTCAATGGTGAAGCCTATATGTACAGACAAGATGGTACACTCGTACGAAAAGCGCTCTACCGAGAGGGAAGGATTGTAGACTAACTCTATGTCTTCGCTCCTCCCGTCCTATACCCATATTGTCAATCCAAAACTCAAACATACCTACCTATCATTTGATGATACAGGCAACCTGATCATCAAATCTCCGGGACTCTCCCCGCACCATATTGAACAGCTGCTTATCAAAAAAGCTGCATGGGTACAAAGATCAAGAGACAAGATAAGTTCTAAAAAGGGACGTTCCCCGAATTTCACCAACAATCCATATCTCTATTTTCTGGGAACCCCCTTCCAGATAGTGCTCGAAAAAAACACCTTTAAAAGAACGAAACTGGACTTTGACAATAATGTATTTAAACTCATATACCATACTTTTGACACTGCCCTCTTTACAAAGCGTATCGATACCTTCTACAAACAGGAAGCGCAACGCTACATTCCACCACTGGTAGACCAATGGGCAGAGAAGATGGGGTGTTCCTATCAGACTGTACGATTCAGGAAAACAAAACGCCAATGGGGAAGCTGCTCTTCAGGCAACACATTAAGCTTTAATACCATGCTTATGAAACTGCCTAAGCACCTCATTGAGTATGTCATCGTACATGAGCTCTCCCATATCCATCACAAACATCATCAACGTACTTTTTGGAAGTGCGTCGAGCGCTACCTGCCTGACTATAAAGCCAGGGTTGCTGAACTAAAAACCTATACCCCGTAAGGAGTCTACCGTGGACATCTATCTGCTTGCATTTTTACTCATTGTTCTCATAGGCTCTGTGACTGTCTATATCTATTATCTCAAAGAGAAACACGCTCACCTCAATACCATTGAGCGCGGGTTCTGCCCCAAATGCCAACAGGATTCTATAGTCATGACAGACAAACGTGCAGGAGGCAGCTGTGGCACGAAGCTGGTCACATACGAATGTGAGATATGCGGTTACACCAACAGTTTTTCTGTCGATGAAAGCTGCAGTGGCGGATGCCGATAGTTGACACAACCCCATTTTCATGCTATAACCCCTCTACAAACCATATACAAAGAGGAAGTATTATGCACTTTTCCACACTCGATTTTTCAATCCAGCCCTATGTTGAAGGTGTCAATCCGCCTGTAACCAAACCCAACCCCGAATTTTTGCAGGACATTGGTGAAGAGGGTATGCGTGATCTGCTGCGCCGCTTCTATACCAAACTGCATCAAAGTCCCATCAAACATCTTTTTCCGGAAGATTTTGACGGAATGATGATTGCATCGCAGCACTCTGGAGACTTTTTCATACAGATATGCGGCGGACCGAAATACTTCAACAAAAACCGCGGTGCTCCCCAGATGAGAGGAAGACATGCACCCTTCGCCATTACTCCGGAAGCACGTCTACACTGGCTGGTACTCTTTGAAGAGGCACTGCAGCCCATTATCGAACAAAAGTTAAGCAGTGAAGCGAACATACAGAGTTTTTGGAACTATATCAATGTATTTTCACAGTGGATGGTAAATACAAGGGGCTGATAGATATAAACATTGACATAATAGCAGAATATGTAAAAGAAGTTAATTTAGAAGAAAAAAAGCTGCACGGGGTAAACCCCGCTGCAGAAAGTGTGTTCTTAGAACTTGTATGTTACACCGATGTTCCAAGTGTCAACAGTCCTGTCAACATCTGCAGGTACACTTGAATATGTAATTGTATCATCAAAGTTTCTTACAAAGTCAACAAAAACTGCTACATTGCTGTTTACATCGTATGATGCACCAAGTCCCCAAGAGAACCCATCATTATCATCAGTCAGGTAATCTGCATTAGGCTCTTTAACGGTCATATCAGCAGATCCGTAACCAAGCAGAGCATAGACATCAAACTGATCTGTTACCGGATACATTGGCTTCGCATAGATACCCCATGCATCGATACTTGTATTGCCGTTTCCAAATGCTGCAATATCTTTTGCTGCACCGAACCAGTATCTACCTTCAATCGCGATGTACTTGTTCACTTTGTATCCACCCAGTACCAAAAACTCGTTAAAGTTTGGTGACTCATCGATTTTGAAATCGTTAGGTGCTTTTACCTTGATATTTGTATTCATATATCCGTATGCACCACCAACGTAAAAGCCAGCATCTGTATTTTCAACAACCATTGGTGTGTCAACAACCGGTTCAACAGGAGCAATGTCCCCTCCTGCAACTGCAAGTGTACCCATAGCAGCGATTGCTGCAATTGAAAGCGTAAGTTTTTTCATGATCTATCCTTTTTTTGGTTTTTTTAATAACTGGTACATTATATCACTATTAATAGATTAATGTCAAGTTAATAACAACTTATTTTATAGTATATGATCACATTTATCATTTTCCCCGTGATATATCCTAATGCAATGATATTTTGCATAAAATAGAACAGTGAAATAAATGGGAGCATTATTAAAGTTTGGTGTGGAGCGAAGATTTGCTACAGCAAAAAATTTAAAGCCCAAAATTATAAGTAGTTTTGATAATTGTAAAAAACGGATGACCGGGAGAGGGGAGTTCGCACTGTGCTGTATATGCCCTATATATAGAGATTTAAAGAAAGCAACTCACTACAATTACCGCAACCTTTACCGTAAAAATAAATTAGGGTCTAGATAACTTTAGCGGTACAAAAGTATGCTAAAGTTACGGTATGGTCGTCAAAAACAAGTATGTAAAGCGTTCTCACATTTCAGAACAGAAATTTAGACAGATCGTGAAGCTCTTTGCAGA
>JALTYW010000078.1 GCA_027046415.1 Sulfurovum sp. | reverse complement strand
GTTGTAGATAGGATGTGGTCTATGACTACATGATGAGAGTCGAATTGACCATATAAATTTCTACTGTTGTAGATTCTCCGGTTAGTTTGCCTTGCTCCGCGTCGAATTGACCATATAAATTTCTACTGTTGTAGATTCTCAAAAGCACCGTCTGATACAGGTTGTCGAATTGACCATATAAATTTCTACTGTTGTAGATATAGCGGTTGTATGTCTTGCTATGCACGTCGAATTGACCATATAAATTTCTACTGTTGTAGATAAAAAGTTCTTGGTCTTGGTCTTGCTAGTCGAATTGACCATATAAATTTCTACTGTTGTAGATTTTACGATTCGATTTTATATCGCTATTGTCGAATTGACCATATAAATTTCTACTCCCACCAAAAAGTAATATTCAAGTCACATTCTTACACTACAATACGCTGACATTCAATAAAAAAGGATCAACACATGACAAAACTCACCATACTTTCCATTGTAACAGCTTCGGTGCTGTTAGCTACAGGATGTTCTGATGAAACCAAAAAAGCGGCTGCCGATACGGCGAAGGCGACTTCTCAAACAGTTGCGGCTGCAGCAAACGATGTAAAGGTGTCTGCGAAACAGGTGGTAGATGCTGCCAAGGAGAAAGCTTCTGCAGTGGGTGATGCGGTGGCACAGAAGGCTTCGGAGGCAAAAGAGGCGGCGGCAGATGCTGTTGAGAGTGCCAAGGAGGCGGTTGCGCCAAAAGAGCAAAGCACAGAGAGTGCAGCATCTTCTGCGGTTGACGGCAAAGCGGTTTTTGCCAAGTGTGTGGCGTGTCACGGACAGAACGGGAAGCAAAAGGCGCTTGGTAAGTCTAACATCATTGCCGGGCAGAGTGCCGATGAGGTTGTTGAAAAACTGAAAGCCTACAAAGCGGGTACACGTAATGTAAGCGGTATGGGGATGACCATGAAAGCACAGGTCTCCGCACTGAGTGACGCAGAGCTCGAAGCGGTTGCAGGGTACATCTCTACACTCTAACAGCATAAAGCAGCAGCGTGCATCTGCGCCCTGCTGCAGTAATACAGCTTCCATACTCCAAACATACACACTACATATAATAGACCTACGCTATAATACTAATCATATTTGAGTTTTCTGCAAACTATCGGTTTCACTCGACAGCTCTGGCAGTCGCAAACGGCAGAGCCGCCCTTCGGGTTGAGTGCTCCTTTGTCGCGATCGAGTAAAACCTCAGTCAGCAATAATTCAGACATATACTCCAAACAGGACAGACGATGCCGACAGATGCAATACAACGTGTGGAAAAAGCCATTGATGAGATCAAGAGAGGGAAGATGGTCATCATGATGGATGACGAGGACAGGGAGAATGAGGGCGATCTGGTATACGCTGCGACCTTCTCTACGCCAGACATGGTCAACTTCATGGCAAAAGAGGCGAGGGGGCTGATCTGTACGCCTATAACCAAAGAGCTGGCGGCAGAGCTTGATCTTATGCCGATGGTCAGTCAGAACGACTCCAACCATGAGACCGCCTTTACCGTCTCCATAGACTCTGCTACGGCAAGTACGGGGATCAGTGCGGCTGAACGTGACGACTGCATCCGCAAACTTGCCAACCCGCTCAGTGTCGCCAAAGACTTTGTGCGTCCGGGACACATCTTCCCGCTCATTGCCAAAGACGGGGGGACACTGGTGCGTACAGGGCACACCGAAGGCTCTGTTGACCTGTGCAAACTTGCCGGACTGGCACCGGTAGGGGTGATCTGCGAGATCATCAAAGAGGACGGTACCATGGCGCGTGCGGATGACCTTGAGGTCTTTGCACAAAAACACAACATGCCCATTGTCTACATCTCTGATATTGTCGAGTACCGCCTTGCCAACGAACAGCTGGTAGAGAGAGTCTCGAGCGAAGAGGGTACACTGCGGGGTATGAAGGTTGAAAAACACACCTACAAAGACCACCTTGGGCGCTGCCATACCGTCATACAGTTTTACAAGCTCCACGAAACGGCTAACGTCAAGTTCCACAACATCGGCAGTGACATTGACCTCATTCTTGATGACAAGCGTTTCAATGCGCTCAACAACGCCATAGAGTACCTCAAGACAAACGGCGGGGTACTCATCTTTCTCGACAGCAAGGTCATCTCGGCTGAACAGGCAAAAGAGTTTGGTGTCGGAGCGCAGATACTCAAAGACCTTGGCATCAGGAACATCAACCTGCTGACCACCAACAAAGAGACAGAGTTTGTCGGGCTGGCGGGCTTTGGGCTTGATGTGGTTGAAAAAATAGAGATCATATAGACAGCAGCTACAAAAGCCTGCTGTTACAAATAGGATAAAATATATCCTAATTAGAACAATTTCTTTCCAAACCCTTTTTAAATCTTCTCACTTTATGTTACACTTGTTTTAACAAAAATACTATTGAATAATAGAAAGAGGTATAACATGAGAGAACACAGACCTGTCTTTGAACCCAATCCGGAGTTTGCACAAAACGCTGCCATTAAGAGTATGGATGAGTACTGGGAGCTTCAAAACCGCGCCAAAGAGGACTATGAAGGCTTCTGGAAATCGTTTGCCGATGAGAAGATCGACTGGCTTGCACCGTATGAGAAGGTGCTTGATGAGAGTGATGCACCCTTTTACAAATGGTTCACCAACGGAAAACTCAACGTCTGTAACCAGTGTGTCGACAGACACCTCGCCGACAAAGCAGACAAAACCGCTATCCTCTTTGAAGGAGACAGGGGAGATGTGGAGCACATCAGTTATGCGGAGCTCTCACTGCGTGTCAACAAGATGGCAAACCTGCTCAGAGAGCATTTTGGCATCAAAAAGGGTGACCGTGTCGTACTCTACATGCCGATGATCCCGGAAGCTGCCTACGCTATGCTTGCGTGTGCGCGTATCGGTGCCATCCATTCCATCGTCTTTGGTGGATTCTCTGCCGAAGCGCTCAAAGACCGCATTGAGGATGCGGAGGCGAAGCTGGTTATCACCGCTGATGGTGCCTACCGTAAAGGCAAACCCTACATGTTGAAAAATGTTGTGGACGATGCACTCAGCCAAGGGGGTGAGAGTGTCGAAGCAGTGCTGGTTGTCAAACGCAACAATGAAGAGATCGCATGGGTAGAGGGGAGAGACCACTCCTACAATGACCTGATTGAAGGACAGCATGCCGAGTGTCCGTATGAGATTATGGACAGTGAAGACCCGCTCTTTTTGCTTTACACCTCAGGAAGTACCGGAAAACCAAAAGGGGTACAGCACAGCAGTGCAGGGTACATCCTCTGGGCGCAGATGACGATGGAGTGGGTCTTTGACATTAAAGATAAAGATGTCTACTGGTGTACGGCGGATATTGGGTGGATCACGGGGCATACGTACATTGTTTACGGACCATTGGCAGCAGGAGCGACCACTGTCATGTTTGAAGGGGTACCGACCTATCCGGATGCGGGGCGTGCATGGAAGATGGTGCAAGACCACAAGATAAGCCAGTTCTACACCGCACCGACTGCCATCCGAGTACTGCACAAGATGGGTGAGGAGGAGCCAAAGAAATACGACCTCAGTTCACTCAAAGTGCTTGGTACGGTTGGAGAGCCTATCGACCCGCCGGCGTGGAAATGGTACTATGAAGTGGTAGGGCAGAGCCGCTGTGCCATTGTCGATACGTGGTGGCAGACAGAGACAGGCGGACACATGATCAGCCCGCTGCCGGGTGCAACGCCCATCAAGCCTGCCTGTGCGACACTGCCGCTGCCGGGGATCATGGCGGAGGTCATTGACCCTGACGGTACGCCAAAAGAGACCAATGAA
>JALTYW010000077.1 GCA_027046415.1 Sulfurovum sp. | reverse complement strand
GCCTATGTTTATGTCCTCTTCCCTTTTCATGATAATGTCCTGGACGGATATAATAATGCTCGGTATGTTCAGAACTCAGGAGGAGGTGGGAATATACAACGTTGCTGTAAGGCTTTCAATGATAACGAGCTTTACACTCGCAGCGGTAAACTCAATATCGGCGCCCAAATTTGCAGAGTTGTGGGGGAAAAAGGATTTGGAAGGTCTGAAAAGAGTAGCTCAGCAATCTACAAAACTAATTTTCTGGACATCAGCTCCTGTTTTGGTTTTGTATTTACTCTCTCCTTCATTCTTTATGGGACTTTTCGGAGAGGAGTTTAAGGAAGGGGCTTTGGCATTGGCGATATTGACGTTAGGGCAGTTTGTGAATGCGGCTTGTGGGAGTGTAGGATATATACTTAACATGACAGATAGGCATCAATTCGTTCGGAATATAATTTTATTAAGTGTAATAATCAATATATTACTTAACTATACTTTTATTCCTATCTATGGTATAATTGGTGCATCTATATCTTCTGCTTTATCGTATATATTTTGGAATGTTGTATTTCTAATTTATATAAGAAGCAGGTACAGATTTTGGCTTATAAGCTTAGCAGGTAGAATAAAGTGAAGAGAAAATTTCCAAATTTATTTATAATAGGTGCTCCTAAATGTGGCACATCTTCACTAGCACATTGGTTATCTGAGCATCCACAGATTTACTTTTATACAGGCAAGGAAAAAGATAGTAAATCAGAACCTCATTATTGGGTTTCAGATCTAAAATTACCTCATAGACTGAAGGAGGATGAATATTTTAATTTATTTAAGTGTATTGATGGTTCTGTGAAATATGCAGGAGAAGCTTCTGTATGGTACCTTTTTTCTAAAACTGCAATCAAAAATATAGAAAGTAAGATTGAATCTCCAAAATATATAGTAAGTATAAGAAATCCAGTTGATATGGCTTTTTCCTTGTGGTTGCAAGCTATAAAAAGCGGGTGGGAAATGTACACGAGCAATTTTTTGGAAGCATTTAACTTTTCAGATTTAAGGATTAGAGGAAAATCTATTTATTGGAATTCTGAATTAGCAGATCCCAAACAGGGTGCATATTTCCATGCTTGTAGGTTGGGAACCCAATTAGAGAATCTATTTAAAACAGTTCCTCCAGAAAGGGTTTTAATATTAACTTTGGATGATTTAAAAGAAAATCCTCGAAGGGAATGGCTTAGAATAATGGAATTTTTAGAACTGCGTGATTATGGTAGGGTGAAGTTCCCTGTATATAATGAAAGGCGAGTGTTGCGGAATCATTTTTTATATAGAATATACATAGCTGCATTAAAGTTATCTTATAAAAGCCTGAATGTACGCAAAAAAATAGGTTTAGTTAATATAGGATTGATAAATTTTTTGAAAGATTTGTCTTTTAAAAAGAAAAAAATAGAAAGTGAAGATTTTGAAGCATTTGAAAAAGTATTTGCAATAAATATAGGTGAAGATTTTAGTAGTAAAAGTGATAAAGTAAAATGGATTTCATATTTGAATAACTATAGAAATATAATTGCGCATAGTGGAACAAAAGAATCAGGTTTAAACCATGATGAGGTTGAAACATTAGAAAAAATATACAATCATTTTAGAACATGACTTCGTACGAACCTTGCAAAAAGCTTTTGCTTGAAGCATCTGCAACATGGTTGCTTACTACAGTGAAGAGTAAAGGGGTTTAGGTGCGTGTTGCAGGCAGTGCTGTTATAGATAGAAGGGAAAAAAGTGACAGGTACAAAGATACTGCAAGCACAACCAACCAGCCCGACTATAAAACAATGAAAACCCTGATCTCCGCCATCCAAAAACAGGTCATCAAAGATGTGGTGCTTTATGTAGAGAATAAAAGGAACGAGAGATGAAAGATAAAAACCTCACTATCCGAGACGAACTTACAGAGTTTCTGCTCTACACCACACCCAACAGCGACATCAAAATCGAAGCCTATTTGCATAATGAGACGGTATGGTTACCGCAAAAGAGAATTGCAGAGCTTTTTGGAGTCGATAGAACCGTGATCACAAAGCATCTGAAAAACATATTTGAGAGTGGAGAGCTGGAAGAAGATTCAGTATGTGCAAAAATTGCACATACTGCCGAAGACGGCAAAACTTATCAAACAAAGTTTTATAACCTTGATGCCATTTTATCAGTAGGGTATCGTGTAAACTCTATACAGGCAACACACTTCAGAATCTGGGCAACGAAGATCCTCAAAGAGTACATCATCAAAGGCTTTGCCATGGATGATGATCGACTCAAAAACGGCAGGTATTTTGGCAAAGACTATTTTAGGGAACTCCTTGAAAGAGTACGCTCTATCCGCACGAGTGAACGACGGATCTATCAGCAAATCACCGATATATTTGCAGAGTGCAGTATCGACTATGACAAAAATTCCCCCATTACAAGAGCGTTTTATGCAACAATACAAAATAAGTTTCATTATGCGATAACAGGACAAACATCTGCTGAGATCATCTATAAAAAAGCTGATCAAGCAAAGCCTTTTATGGGGCTGAATACTTGGAAGAATGCTCCTGATGGTAGGGTTTTGAAATCCGATACAGTCATCGCCAAAAATTATCTAAGTGAAGAAGAGATCAAAGAGTTAGAAAGTGCCATTAACGGATATTTTGACTACATTGAGAGGATGATCAAAAAACATACCACCTTTACGATGGAGTCTTTGGCAAGCTCGGTCAACAAATTTCTTGAATTTAATGAATACGAAATACTCCCAAACAACGGAACCATCTCACGGACACAAGCTATGAAAAAAGCCTATGAGGAGTATGAGGTATTTAATAAAACACAAAAAATCGAATCGGACTTTGATAAGGAGATCCAAAAGCTGCTTACTAAAGATAAAAATCCTAAGAAGGCATGATAATTTTCCGGTGAGCAATTTTTTTATGAAAGGTTTATACTTCAACCTCTTTTCATCTTTGCTTTGCTATATTCAAGTAAAATTAGAAATTAGAAATTAGCAACATGGTAGCTTTGCTACAGTGAATAGCGACTGTATATGTTGCCGACAATTAAAAAATAGAAGGAAAACATAGATGTCCCAAGAGCCAAGCAAAACCCCCCAATTCACCCACCTCCACCTCCACACCGAGTACTCGCTGCTCGATGGTGCCAACAAGATCAAGGCGCTTGCCAAGAAGGTCAAGGAGCTTGGGATGACCTCGGTGGCGATGACTGATCATGGCAATATGTTTGGTACTATTGACTTCTACAACACCATGCGAAAAGAGGGCATCAAGCCCATCATCGGGATGGAAGCCTATGTGCATAATCAGCCAGAACTGGGTGACAAGTCGGTGCGTCAGCGGTTTCACCTCTGTTTGTATGCCAAGAATGAGACGGGGTATAAAAACCTCATGTTTCTCTCCTCCAAAGCCTACATCGAGGGGTTTTACTACTATCCGCGTATCAACTGGGATCTGCTCAAGGATCATGCAGAGGGGCTGGTGTGCTCTTCGGCGTGTCTGCAGGGGGAAGTAAACTGGCATCTGAATCTCTCTGAGCGTAATGTGAAGTTTGGTGCGAAGGGCTACGAGGAGGCAAAACGGGTGGCGCTAAGGTATAAAGAGGTTTTTGGCGATGACTTCTACCTTGAGATCATGCGACATGGCATTGGCGATCAGCACCGTATCGACAAGCAGATATTGCAGCTGAGCCAGGAGACTGGCATCAAAGTGGTTGCTACCAACGACACCCATTACACCAACCCCGAAGATGCCGATGCACATGAGGCGTTTATGTGTATCGCGATGAACAAACTCTACGATGACCCCAACCGTCTGCGCCATTCGGTGCATGAGTTTTATGTCAAATCACCCGAAGAGATGGCAAAGCTCTTTGCTGACATCCCTGAAGCGATCGAAGCAACGCAGGAGATCGCCGACAAGTGCAACCTTGAGATCAAGCTGGGTAACCCCACACCGCCAAACTTCAAATTTGCCAGACAGCGTGCGGCAGACATCGGGCTGGAGCTGCCAGAGCCCGACGAAGAGTACTCGCTGGAGAATGACAAAGCGCTCTTTATTGTCGAGGCGCGCAAAGGGCTTGAAGAGCGTCTGAAGATCGTACCTGAAGCAAAGCATCAGGAGTACCGTGACAGACTGCAGGTGGAGATAGATATCATCAACAACATGAAGTTCCCCGGCTACATGCTCATCGTATGGGACTTCGTCAAGGCAGCCAAGGATATGGGCATACCGGTTGGCCCCGGACGGGGGTCTGCGGCGGGATCGCTGGTAGCCTATTCGCTCAAGATCACCGATATTGACCCGATGCCTTACGGACTGCTCTTTGAACGTTTCCTCAACCCTGAGCGTGTCAGTATGCCCGATATCGATATGGACTTCTGTCAGGCACGCCGGCAGGAGATCATTGATTATGTGGTCGAGAAGTACGGGCGTGTGAACGTCGCGCAGATCATTACCTTTGGTAAACTGCTTGCCAAAGGGGTCATCCGTGATGTCGCACGGGTGCTTGATATGCCCTATGCCAAAGCCGATGCGATGGCAAAGCTCATCCCCGATGAACTAGGGATTGACCTCAAAAGCTCATACGAAAAAGAGCCCAAGATCAAAGAGCTGCTTGAGCGTGACCCGCAGGCAAAACGGGTGTGGGAGTTTGCACTGGCACTAGAAGGGCTCAACCGCAATGCCGGTACGCACGCAGCCGGAGTGGTCATCTCCAACGAACCGCTCTGGCAAAAAACACCGCTCTTTAAGCCTACAGGGCTTGATACACTCGCAACACAGTACAGCGGGAAGTATGTCGAGGATGTAGACCTGATCAAGTTTGACTTCCTTGGGCTCAAGACCCTGACTGTCATCGAAGAGGCACTGCAACTGGTAGAGAAACGTCACGGCAAGCGGATCAACTTCGTTGAAGAGAACATCGAAGATCCCAAAGTCTATGAGTATATCTCGACAGGGGAGACACTCGGACTCTTCCAGATCGAATCAGCGGGGATGCAGGATCTGGCAAAGAAGCTCAAGCCTTCAGGCTTTGAAGATATCATCGCGATGCTTGCCCTCTATCGTCCGGGTCCTATGGAGTCTGGGATGCTCGATGACTTTGTCGAGCGTAAGCACGGGCGTGCAGAGATCACCTATATGTTCCCAGAACTCGAGCCGATCCTGAAGCCCACCTACGGGGTCATCGTCTACCAAGAGCAGGTCATGCAGATCGTACAGACCATCGGTGGCTTCAGCCTTGGCGGGGCGGATTTGGTGCGTCGTGCGATGGGTAAGAAGATCAAAGAGGAGATGGACAGGCTCAAAGGGGAGTTTGCCGATGGGGCACAGAAAAAAGGGTTTGACCGTGCCAAAGCGGAGGAACTTTTCGACCTGATCGTAAAGTTTGCCGGATACGGGTTTAACAAATCCCACTCTGCAGCCTATGCGATGGTGACCTTCTACACCTCCTACCTGAAGTACTACTACCCTACAGAGTTCATGGCGGCGATCCTGACACTGGAGAAGAACAACACCGACAAAGTCGTCAAGTATGTCGATGAGCTCAAACGCATGGGTATCAAACTCCTGCCGCCGGACATTAACCGTTCGGGACTTGTATTTGAAGCAACCAATATTGATGGCGATGAGGTCGTCATGTTTGGTATGGGGGCGATCAAAGGGGCAGGGGATATCGCGATCAACTCCATCCTTGAAGCACGGGCGGAAGCACCGTTTGAAGACTTTTCGGATTTTGTCTCGCGTATCGATTCTACCAAAGTGAACAAAAAGGTGATCGAATCACTCATCAAAGCAGGCGCACTGGATAGCTTTGGCTACAGCCGTAAAGCGATGCTCATGCAAATTGAGGAGATCATCGAGACAGCCAAGAAAGCGGGAGATGCCAAAAAACAGGCACTCGGTTCGCTCTGGGGTGATGATGCGGAGATGACACAGGTGAAGCTGGAGCTCAAAGAGATGGATGAGTATGAGCCTATGGAGATACTCGAGATGGAGAAGGAGTCACTAGGCTTTTATGTCTCCGGACACCCGCTTGACAAGTACCGTGAAACGCTTGAGAGTATCAACTATACGCTAAGTTCCGAGATAGACGATCTTGCCGACGGCTCGCAGGCACTGATCATAGGCAAGATTGAGAATATCACCGAGAAGATCTCCAAAAAGGGCAACAAGTTTGGCATCGCCAACATTATGGACCTGCACGGCAACATCGAGCTGATGCTCTTTGAAAACCGCCTTAAGGAGCTTGAAGAGGATTTTGATATGACCAAGCCGATCGCTTTTAAGGTCAAGATCACCAAAGATGGTGACTTTACCCGTATGAACATCCTCAAGATCGAGTCGCTCAAAGATGCCAAAAAAGAGAAGGTCAAGGTCAAAAAAGAGGAAAAACATACCCCTGAACCAGAGCAGCCGCCGCTGATCTTGGCACTCAACCTCATGCCGGATGCCAAAACGGTTGAAGAGCTGATGTGTCTGGTCGAACGCCATCCGGGCAAGCGTCCGTTGGAGCTGCATATCAAGTCCAAACTTGCCGATGTGATCATCGAGAGCAAATACAAAGTGAGTGAGATGATCCTCGAAGAGGCAAAAGCACTCGGTGCCTACAAAGAAGAACCGCTTGCAGTGGAGGGGTAACCCTCTTCTATTACCTTTCTACACGTACACCCTTTTTTTTACTCCTCTACAATTCTATTAATCAATGCGATAGATAAAATTCATTATAATATTTAAAAATAATCTATTAAAAGGCTTATTTATGAAGAGATGGATCATTGCAAGTATGCTGATCGGATTGGGCACATATGTACAGGCAGATGAGTCACGGGATACGGTACAGGCGGAGATATTGAAGCATTTGCATGAGGTGGAACAGGAACGTGCTGAAATGATGAAGGCGCTTGAAGAGACTATCAAGGAAGTTGAAACGGCACGGGCAAAACTTTCAGATACAAGAGAAGAGAGTGCTCATGCCAAGATAGCCGAAGCGGAGGCGGTATCGAAAATTGCCGAATCAACAGCTCTGGTCGAAATGGCAAAGGTTGATGCGAAAAAAAAGATCGCCAAAGTTGTTGACCGGGTAGAAAACAGTAAGAAAAAAGCACTCTCCAAAGAGGAGATGACACAGATACAGCAACGTGCAATGAAGGAGATTGCAGAGGCGATCGCGATGGTAGAAGTAACCAAAGCAAGAGCGACCAAAGTCATCTTGAAGGCAACGGGTGAAGCTGAAATGAAGAAGGTCGCTCCTGCAGAGACATTTGTCGATGAAGAGGCGGCAGTGACAATTGCCAAGAACAGATCTGCTGTCAAGATTGCTAAGGCAGTTTCTGCAGTAGAGGTAGCCAAGGCCGCATCACGGGTAGAGATGATAAAGTCGCTTGACCCACAGGAGCTGCGTAGTCTTGCGCATGATAATGAGGCCTTGTCGCTCGAACAGGTACAGGCAAAGGCACAGGCGACAATCTCTACGGCATTATCGAAAGTCGAGGTAGCGCGGGCGAATGCCTTGGCAGATATTGCCAAAGCTATGGCTGCAGTTGAGGTTGCAAAAGCCGCGTCAGCAGTACCACCGAGATATGAAAAGAAGGTAATGAAGGTACCTGCATCTACCTACCCAAAACAGCTTCTTCATGTTAAGTAGATGTAATTTTGTATCATTTTATACGATTTATTGATATTATAGATTGATTTAATCTATATTCGATAAAATGATTGATGTAAAAACTTTTTAAAAAGGAAAAGAAATGACCATTAGTAAAAGAATGTTAGCCATTGTTGCGGCAGCTGGGATCTTGACAGCGGGCTATGCGGCACCTATCACCGCAAAGTTCAATATTTCCAAAGGAAATGTCGAAAAGCAGTTTGACGACATGATGAAAAACAAGATCGCAGAAGCCGGTTTTTCCATTATGAAAGCCAACACACATATTGAAAACTTCTATTATCAGAAATATAAGGAGAGAGGTGTCGAGTTTATCTCTTTCTATGACATTATCAATAAAAAAGCGATTCGTCCGCTTCTGTTGAAAAACCCGGATTTTGGTGCCTTTACACCGTTTAACTTCCTGATCTACAAAACACTTGACAAGAAGAACGATGACAATACACACTATGGGCATCTTGCACCGGAAATGATGCTTGATATCATTGGTGAAAAGGATACAGCGACACGTGCAGAATTCACAAAAATGATCGATGGACTTGATGCTGTTGTTGAGAAAACAATGAAGCCGGAGAAAACGGTTATATATGAGAGACAGCATCCGCTTCAGGAGAAAACATTGACAAAACTGGTCAAAAAGTTTGAAGCGCCGGATGATATGGATGAGTTCATTGAAGATTTTGTCATGGCACATGATGGGCAGTTTACAAAACACAACTTTATTATTGCCGGATTTATCGATCTGAAATTCGAGTATGGCGATATGGATCTTGATTTTGACAAGTACGATGCATACTGGGTCTCTCTGTTGTGCCACTTCCAGTTCTCAAACTCTATCTTCAACAGAGGTAAGCCTGAAGCAGGAATGTTTGCACCATGTTCGGTCTACTTCTACATTCCAAAAGGGAAGAATGAACTGCATGTAGGGTACTCTACAGTCAACAACTGGATCAGTGGTCTTGACTTCAAAGATCCTAAACGTATTGAGTATATGAAGAAGATTGATGCTGAGGTTGTCGAAACCTTCAAAGAACTTGGATTCGAACTCGAAAAGTAAGCTCTCTAACAAGTTGTTACCGAAATGCAGTGTATGCTTCGGTAACACTTTTGTCTCTGGATATTATCGTTCAACCCTCTTTTTTGTTACAATTTCTCCCTTCGAAACTGCTTTAAAAATACTGAATCAAACCCTTTTTGTGTAAAATAGAAACATATTTGAGTATAACCTGAGGAAAACAATTTGATTAATTTTGCAGTGACTCAATTCATGTTACACTCTACCTACAAAACAAATTTATACAAAAGGAACTGACTATGTCTAAACCTAAGATTCTATGGTCAAAAATCGATGAAGCACCGGCACTGGCGACCTATTCGCTTTTCCCAATTGTAAAAGCGTTCGCTAATGAAGCGGGTGTAGATGTGGAGCAAGTTGACATCTCGCTTGCAGGACGTGTACTCGCTGCAATGGGTAAAGCAGAAGATGAGCTTGCAAAACTGGGAGAGATTGTTCTCAAGCCTGAAGCAAACATCATCAAGCTTCCAAACATCTCTGCTTCTGTTGGTCAGCTCAAAGACTGTATTGCAGAGCTTCAATCTCAGGGATTTGATATTCCCGACTATCCTGAAAACCCAGAGACTGCTGAAGAGAAAGAGATACAGGCAAAATACAGTGTCTGTCTCGGTTCAGCGGTAAACCCGGTTCTTAGAGAGGGTAACTCCGACAGACGTGCGGCAAGAGCCGTAAAAAACTATGCGCAGAAACATCCGCATAGACTCAAACCTTTTGCTGAAAACTCCAAAGCGTTTGTTGCACATATGGGTGGCGAAGGGGACTTCTATGGCAATGAGCAGTCTGTGACTATGGATAAGGCACAGACAGTAAAAATTATGCTCAACGGTAAAGAACTCAAATCTGTCGATGCACTTGACGGTGAGATTCTTGACGGTACATTTATGTCTGCAAAAGCACTTCGAGCGTTCATTAGAAAAACGATCGATGAGGCAAAAGAGAAGGGTGTAGTCTGGTCTATTCACCTCAAAGCGACGATGATGAAGATCTCTGATCCTATCATGTTCGGTCATGCATTTGAAGTCTTCTTTGAAGAGGTTTTTACCAAATATGCAGATCTTTTCAAAGAGCTTGGTGTCAACCCGAACCTTGGTATGGCAGATCTTGAGAAGAAAATCGCGGGACACGAGAAAGAGGCTGAGATCAAAGCGGCATTCCAGGCAGTGGTCGATGCTGACGCGCCTAAGATTGCGATGGTTGACTCTGACAAAGGAACAACCAACTTCAATGCGCCAAACGATGTTATCATCGATGCTTCAATGCCTGTTGTAGTAAGAGAAGGCGGTAAGCAGTGGGACAGAAATGGTGACGCACTTGAGTGTGTTGCAGTTATTCCGGACTCTACTTACGCAAGATTCCATGAAGAGATGGTTGCAGACTGTGTGAAAAACGGTCAGTTTGATGTTACAACAATGGGAAATGTCTCCAACGTAGGTCTTATGGCGCAGAAAGCGGAAGAGTATGGTTCTCACCCAACCACATTTGAAATTCCTGAAGATGGAGTGGTTGAAGTGGTAGATGCCAACGGTAATGTACTGATGAAACATGAGGTAGAAGCAGGTGATATCTGGAGAATGTCCCGTGCAAAAGACATCCCGATCAAAGACTGGGTAAGACTGGCAGTTGAGAGAGCGAGACTCACAGGCAGCCCTGCGATCTTCTGGCTTGATGAGAACAGAGCACACGATGCTGAGATGATTAAGAAAGTCAACAAGTATCTTGCAGAGCATGACACAACCGGACTTGAAATCAAGATTATGGATGTCACTGCGGCAACACGTTACACCAACGAAAGAGTTAGAGCTGGTAAAGATACCATTTCAGTCACAGGTAACGTTCTGCGTGATCACCTGACAGATATGTATCCGATCCTTGAGCTTGGTACTTCAGCAAAAATGCTCTCTATCGTACCTCTGCTTGCCGGTGGTGGACTCTTTGAAACAGGTGCCGGTGGTTCTGCACCGAAGCATGTAGACCAGTTCCTGGCTGAAGGACATCTCAGATGGGATTCTCTTGGTGAATTCCTCGCACTTGCAGAATCACTCAGAATGGAGTATCAGAAGTCTGGAGACAGCAAGATCGGTGTACTTACAGAAGCACTTGACAAGGCTAATGAAGGATATCTCGATAACGATAAAGCGCCAAGCAGAAAATGTGGTGAGCCTGATAACAAAGCTTCTCACTACTGGGTAGCACGCTACTGGGCAGAGGCACTTAGTACACAAACTGCTGATGCAGCGCTCGCTGAGAAGTTTACACCGGTTGCGGATGCACTGGTTAAGAATGAGGAGAAGATTATTGAAGAGCTTCTTGCAGCCGAAGGAAGTCCTAAGGACATCGGCGGATACTTCCATCCGGATGACGCAAAAGCAGAGATTGCAATGAGACCGTCAGTAACACTCAACAGCATTATCGATGCGATCTAATTGGCAGGTACATCTACCCAAAAAGTAGCATTTAGCGCTTTTTTCTTCTTCATACAGAGCATTTTTGCTCTGTGTAACACACTTTATGATAAAATAAATATCCACTAATACAATAGGACATAAAGACTTCATTGGCATTGCAAAATGTTTTTGATAACTTAATTGTAAGTTATGAATGATGTTTTGCTGGTAAGTCGGTCCTATGATCTCACTCAAAAGGATAGACATGGCTAAAGGTAAAAAAGTCACAGTCATCGGAACGGGAAATTTCGGTTCTACAGTTGCGTTCATTCTTGCTATGAACGGTGCATGTCATAACATTGTGCTGCGTGGCAGAAACTATGATGTCGCCAAAGGAAAAGCACTCGACATGTCTCAAGCTGCCAATGCGGCACGTCAGCATACGATTGTAAAGGCGGCAAAAGGCCCTGAAGATATGGCTGAGTCCGATGTGGTCATCATTACAGCCGGTGCACCACGAACACCTGGTATGAGCAGGGACGATCTGCTGTTGAAGAATGCAGAGATCGTCAAAAACTATGCCAAAGAGATTAAAGAGTATGCACCAGACTCCATAGTGATTGTGGTCTCCAATCCGCTGGATGTCATGACCTATGTGGCACTCAAATATACAGGCTTTCCGAGAGAACGTGTGATGGGAATGGCGGGTATTCTCGATGCGGCGCGTATGGCTCACTTTATTTATGAGAAACTTGAATACGGTGCAGGTCAGATCCGTGCAACTGTGATGGGCGGACACGGTGACACAATGGTTCCGCTTCCAAAGTTTACAACTGTTGCAGGTGTGCCTATTGAAGATCTTCTTGACTCTGAAGAGATTGGTGAGATCGTACGCAAGACGCGTAACGGCGGTGCGGAGATTGTGAACCTGCTTGGTAACGGTTCAGCCTACTATGCGCCTGCGAAGTCAACCACGGTGATGGTAGAAGCGATCTTAAAGGATACCAATCAGATCCACTCCTGCGCTATTTTGCTTGATAATGACTACGGCTACTCAGGCGTTGTTTCCGGTGTTCCTGTGATGATCGGTGCAGGTGGTGCGGAGCAGGTGATCAACATGACCCTCAAACCGCTACAGCAGAAGCGTTTTAAAAACTCTGTGGCATCGGTACAGGAGATGATAGACAAGCTCTATGAACTTGATTTTTTTGCAGAACTTGAAGAAGAGAAGAAGTAGTCAATGACAAAACGTAAGGTAGGGATAATCGGCGCAGGTGCGGTAGGTGCGACTGCCGCGTTCAGTTTGAGTATGATGGGAACGTGTAGTGAGATCGTGCTGTTTGATATTGCAGAAGGGGTAGCCAAAGGCAAGGCGATTGATATCGGTCAGTCAACACACTATGCGCCAAACAGTACAGTCATTACAGCTGCACAGTCTCCGGCGGATGTGAGTGAGTGCGATATTGTCGTAATCACGGCAGGGGTGCCGCGCAAAGGGGATATGACCCGTGAAGATCTGCTGATGATCAATGCAAAGATCATGAAAAGTGTGGTGGAAGATGTGATGAAGTACTCTCCGGATGCTGTGATCATCTGTGTCTCCAACCCGCTGGATGTGATGACCTATGTGATAGGGCAGATGACCGGATGGGACCGCAGCCGTATTGTCGGACTCTCCGGTGCGCTTGACGGTGCACGTATGGCATACCAGATATACAACAAGCTTGGGTATGGTGCCGGACAGATCGGTACACTGGTCATTGGTGATCACGGACAGCATATGATCCCTCTGCCACAGGAGGTACAGGTTGGATCAGTCGATGTTTCTGAACTGTTAAGCCAGAAAGATATGGAAGAGATCATTGAACGTACAAAGAACGGTGGTGCTGAGATCGTTAAACATCTTGGTACATCGGGCTATTACGCACCGGGTCGCGCCATTGCTTACATGGTCGGGGCGATCCTCAATGATGCCAAGGTGGTGGTTGCTGCCTCTGCGCTGCTTGAGGGCGAGTATGGGTACAGTGACGTTGCCGTAGGCGTACCGGTCATTCTTGGAAAACAAGGGGTAGAGAAGATCATCGAAATGAAGCTTGATGATGAAACAAAAGCGAAGTTTGCTACCTCTGTAGAGAGCATCAAGGAGGGCATTTCCGTGCTCCGAAAAAATGACTTTTTCAACTAAACAAAGGGAGATATGATGGAATACAGAATCGAAAAAGACACCATGGGTGAGATGCAGGTACCTGCAGACAAGTACTGGGCGGCACAGACACAGCGTTCGGTACAAAACTTCAAGATCGGTACTGAGAAGATGCCTATGGAGGTGGTATATGGATTTGCTAACCTCAAAAAAGCGTGTGCACTGGTGAATAATGAACTTGGACGTCTTGACGATGCCAAAACAGAAGCTATTGTCAAAGCGTGTGATACGGTGCTTTCCGGTGAGCTTGATGACAACTTCCCGCTCGTTGTATGGCAGACAGGTTCGGGTACGCAGTCAAACATGAACATGAACGAAGTGGTTGCCAACAAAGCGACTGAGATTCTTGGCGGTGACTTTACCAAAGAGTATCTGGTACACCCTAATGATGATGTTAACAAAGGACAGAGCTCCAATGACACCTACCCTACAGGGATGCGTATTGCCGAAGTGGTTGCCGTTACCGACAACCTGATTCCTGCACTCAATCAGCTCAAAGGGACACTTCAGGCAAAATCAGAAGCCTTTGCTGACATTGTCAAGATCGGACGTACCCACCTGCAGGATGCGACACCGTTGACTCTGGGACAGGAGTTGAGCGGGTATGTTGCGATGCTTGAGACAAACCTCAAGCAGATCGAAGATGCGCTCAAGTACGTAAGAGAGCTTGCCATCGGTGGTACAGCAGTGGGGACAGGGCTAAACTCCCACCCTGAATTTTCCGAAAGAGTGGCTGCACAGCTTAACAGTTTTATGGAAAAAGACTACGGCTTTGTCTCCCAGCCAAACAAATTCCATGCACTGACCGGACATGACGGGGAAGTAGTACTCTCCGGTGCGCTTAAAGCACTGGCGGCAAACCTGATGAAGATTGCCAACGATATCAGATGGCTGGCAAGCGGTCCAAGATGTGGACTGGGTGAGATTGAGATCCCTGCAAACGAGCCAGGCTCTTCCATCATGCCTGGGAAGGTCAACCCGACCCAAGCTGAGGCGATCACCATGGTAGCTGTACAGGTGATGGGGAACGATGCCGCAGTTGGATTTGCCGCTTCACAGGGGAACTTTGAGCTCAATGTATTCAAACCAGTCATTGCCTACAATATCCTTCAGTCGGTAAGACTGCTTTCAGATGCTATGAGAAGCTTTGATGTCAACTGTGCTGTCGGTATTCAGCCTATTGAAGAGAAGATTGAAAAGTTCCTCAACGATTCACTGATGCTGGTAACAGCGCTCAATCCGTACATCGGGTATGAAAATGCTGCCAAAATTGCCAAAACGGCGCATTCAAACGGCACAACACTCAAAGAGGAAGCAATCAACCTCGGACTGCTTACTGCAGAAGAGTTCGACAAATATGTACGTCCTGAAGAGATGATCGCTCCAAAGGCGTAACTGTTCACTTTTTTACCAAAGGTAGCAGTTTGCTGCCTTTTCTCCGCCTATTTTCCACTAAAACTGTGTAATTTTTTACCACTTTTCTCAAATCACTCCTTATAATAATTCAATTAACCGGATATTATCGGCGTTAGTCGTATAATAAAGGAACTTATTGTAAAAAAGGAGACTGCATGAATATTCATGAGTATCAGGCAAAACAGATCTTTGCTCAGTATGGTGTACCGACCCCAAGAGGGATTGTTGCCAATACACCGGAAGAGGCGGTAAAAGCGGCACACGAACTTGGTGGAGACATCTGGGTTGTCAAGGCGCAGATCCACGCAGGCGGACGTGGACTTGGCGGTGGTGTCAAGCTGGCAAAATCCATTGAAGAGGTTGAAAAGCTTGCAGGTGAAATTCTTGGTATGACACTGGTAACACATCAGACAGGTCCTGAAGGAAAACTGGTACAGAAGGTTTACATCGAAGAGGGAGCGGATATCAAAGATGAGCTCTACCTTGGTGTTGTCCTTGACAGAGCCAAAGAGATGCCTGTGATCATGGCTTCTACAGAAGGCGGTATGGAGATCGAGAAGGTGGCAGAAGAGACACCGGAGAAGATTGTAAAAGTAGCAGTCGATCCGGCAATCGGTTTTCAGGGTTTCCACGGTAGAGAGCTGGTATTCGGACTGGGGATCACAGACAAGAATGAGCAGCGCAAGTTCATTGAATTCGCTTCCAAACTCTTCAAAGTATATATGGACAAAGATGCAGAGATGATCGAGATCAACCCGCTTATCAAAACCGGTGCAGGCGAGTTCCTTGCGCTTGATGGAAAGATGGGATTTGATGACTCTGCACTCTACAGACACCCTGAGATCGAAGAGATGAGAGATATCTCCGAAGAGGATCCTGATGAGAGAGAAGCAGCTCAGTACGGGCTTAGCTACATCGCACTTGATGGTGAGATCGGATGTATGGTCAACGGTGCAGGGCTTGCAATGGGTACGATGGATACCATCAACTATATGGGCGGTACACCTGCAAACTTCCTCGATGTTGGTGGTAAGGCAAACGCAGAAACGGTTGCAAAAGGGTTCGAGATCATTCTGAAAAATCCGAAAGTCAAAGCGATATTTGTGAACATCTTCGGTGGTATCGTAAGATGTGACAGAATTGCAAACGGTATTCTTGAAGCGACAAAAATGGTCGATGTACATGTACCGGTTGTTGTAAGACTGGATGGTACTAACGCAGAGGAGGCAGCAGAGATTCTTGCCAATGCGAATATTGAGAATGTTATTCCTGCGACTGACCTTGCAGACGGCGCGAAAAAAGCAGTAGAAGCAGCAAAAGGAGCGAAGTAAGATGAGTATTCTGGTAAATAAAGATACAAAAGTAATTGTACAGGGGTTCACAGGAAGTGAAGGTACATTCCATGCAGAGCAGTGTCTTGCATACGGTACGAATATCGTTGGCGGTGTGACACCGAACAAAGGTGGACAAGAGCACCTTGGTAAGCCGGTATTCAATACAGTGAAAGATGCGGTTGAAGCTACCGGTGCAACGGTTTCTATGGTATTCGTTCCGCCTGCATTTGTTGCCGATGCGGTTATGGAAGCGGCAGATGCAGGTATAGAACTTGCTGTCATCATTACAGAAGGTGCGCCGGTACGTGATATGCAGATGGCAAAAGCCTATGCAGTGAAGCACGGCATGATGACCATCGGACCAAACTGCCCGGGTGTTATCACTGCTGAAGAGTGCAAGATCGGTATTATGCCGGGGAACATCTTCAAAAAAGGAAACGTCGGTCTTATCTCCAAGTCCGGTACATTGACTTATGAGGGCGCAAACCAAGTGGTTAAAGAGGGGTACGGTATCACAACAGCAGTAGGTATCGGTGGTGACCCGATCATTGGTCTGAGCTACAAGCAGTTGCTGCCAATGTTCGAAGCTGACCCTGAAACCGAAGCGATCGTAATGATCGGTGAGATCGGTGGTGACCTTGAAATTCAGGCAGCGAAGTTCATTAAAGAGAACATCACCAAACCGGTTGTTGCTTTCATTGCAGGTCAGACTGCACCGAAGGGTAAAAGGAT
>JALTYW010000076.1 GCA_027046415.1 Sulfurovum sp. | reverse complement strand
CGGATCACCGGTGCAGAGTAGACTTTGTTATCAAGCACCACCGCCATACGCTTGCCCACTGCTTTAGCGGTAAAGTCTCCAAAGATCTTTGCGCCCTGACCGTTAAGTGTAAAATTGATCACCGGCTGATTGTTCTGGTCAAAACCGACTTTGGCATCAGTCAGCATTGAGCCGTCAAGTACAGGGATCTGACGCAACAGATACTTCTGCTGCTCGTTATAGACATCCGGCAAGATCACATCGCCATAGCTTTTCGCTTCATTGGGACTCATAGTCATCACACGTGCTGCACGGTCTTCGTCCACCGCCATTAGCTGCAGGTGTGCCGCGCGGGCGATCAGCTCACGAATACGCTGCTCATCTGCCTGCGTCTTGATACCCGGTACCTCGACAAGGATCTTGTCTTCTCCCTGCTTGGCAACGGTGGGCTCTGCCAATCCAAACTCATTCAAACGGTTACGGATGGTGTCAACAGCCTGTTTGATGGCATTTTGCTTGGTACGTACCACCTCTTCAGGTGTCATTTGAAGGGTAAACTTCAACCCGTTTTGCGTCAGTACTGTACCGGGAATCTCTTTTTTCAAAAGCGCTTTTGCCTTGGCAACATCATCCTGATCGAGCAGTTCAAATGTTACCTTATTCCCATCAACCATACGCAAATCATCGAAAATGATCTCTTCGTCATCGAAGAGGTACTTAACACTTGCCGCGATCGATTTGGTACGTGACTGGATGGCAACATCACTTTTGACACCCAAAAGCATATGCAGTCCTCCCTGCAGGTCAAGCCCGAGGGTGATCTTCTTTCCGCTTTCACTCTGTGTCAGAGACGGGATGGAAAAAACAACCCCGAAGATCAGAGCAAACGCAAAGAGTATAACTCTAAAATTAAGCGTTTTCATTACCTGTTTCGACCTTTCTGGCAACAAAGTTTCTATCGAGCTTTACGATCATCTCGTCATTTAGTTTGATTTTGATAAAATCCTCTTCAGGCTTGACAACCGTAGCGATCAATCCGCCGTTGGTAACGATCTTGTCACCTTTTTGCAGTCCGGCAATCATCGCTTCATGCGCCTTGCGCTGTTTGTTCTGCGGTCTAATGATCAAAAAATAGAAGATCGCAAAGAGGATCAGTAATGGAATAAATGATCCGATAACACTTCCTTGTTGTTCCATGAGAAGTCCTTTATGGTAAAATTGGACAATATTTTAGCACCTTTATATTAATAGGAGCCTTTTTGCCGACACCCCGACACACCACCCTTTTTCAGTGCCAAAGACATCCGATACTATGCGGTTTTGCTGCTGCACTTTTGGGTTCACTTTTTATCTATTTGGACTATTGGCATATCCATTTTTCCGCAGCCGACACCCTTTTCGGGCTCCTCTCAATAACACTGCTGCTATACGGAAATGCCCGTATGTGGTTCTTTGCCGGGCTCTTCTTCGGACTCTTCTGGTTCTGGTGGATCGGACTGAGCTTCATCCACTACCAAATGTCATGGGCAATACCATTTGCCATGCTTTTCATTGCCCTCATCTACGCCATACTCTTTTGGATCATCGCCAAAACCTCAGAAGTTCTTCCCCATCAACTTCTTCAAAACAAAAATATTGCAAAGCAATACATACCTAAACTCTTCACTCTTCACTCTTCACTCTTCACTTTCATACTCAAAAGCCTCGGACTTTTAAGTATGAGCTACATCCATCCGCTCTCTTTTGACTGGTTCAAACCCGAACTGATGTTCGTGCAGAGCTATTTTGGCATCGAAAAGTGGCAGTTTGCCCTGATACTTGCTGTTTTGGTACTTTCACTCTACCGACGTACCCTTATTTTTCTTCCGTTGCTGCTGCTTGTCTGGCAACCGACACCAAAAGATGTATCCCACTCCTCTGAGTGGAAGATCGCTTCGGTCACCACACATATCCCTGTAGAGGCAAAATGGGATCGGACACAGCAGCCGGCACAGTTTCACAAACTCCTTCAAAAGATAGACCATGCCATCGATGCCAACGCCTCCACAGTTGTATTGCCAGAGACCGCATTCCCTATCTATCTTGAACGCACACCGTGGCTCTATCTGGCACTGCAAAACCGTGCCCGAAAGATCAACATCGTTACCGGAGCACTCTACTGGGAGGACGGCATTCCAAGAAACAGCACCTATATCTTCCATAAAAACGGCACCATCGAGCGTGCCAACAAGGTACTGCTTGTCCCTTTCGGAGAGAAAAACCCGCTTCCAGACTTTCTGAGTGACTGGGTCAACAAGGTTTTCTACGACGGTGCGGTCGATTACAAAGCAGACAGCAACATCACTGACTATATGCTTGATAACGTTCGCTACCGCAACGCTATCTGCTTTGAAGCCACCTCCGAAGTGCTCTATGAAGGACGACCAAAACATATGATCGTCCTCAGCAACAACGGCTGGTTTGTCCCATCCATCGAACCTACCCTTCAGCGTCTCCTATTGCAATACTATTCAAAAAAATACGATACAATCATCTACCATGCCGTCAATATGGCACCATCTTATATCATCGTAGGAGGAGCGGTACTCACACTATGAAGTTCAAACAGTTTTTTGTCGCACCTATCAAAGGCTACCAGTACATCTCCAAAATGCTGCCTGCCAATTGCCGCTACTATCCTACCTGTTCGGAATATGCCAAATGGCAGTTCGAGTGCAATGTACCGCATAAGGCACTGGCAGCAAGTACCCTGCGCATTTTGCGCTGCAATCAGCTCTTCTCCGGCGGCATAGACTACCCTGTTGTCACATTTGAACCGACGAAGATGACATTATCTCCCGATATTAATGATATTTGTGGCAAAATCACCATTATCTATTGGTTCGTTCCCAAAGACACGGGAGGTTCCCACTACTATGTCATAAAGGATTTCAATGCCATCAGCAAGCACGATCACCCTTAACTCCCCACTCGATATGCACCTGCACCTGCGTGACGGCGATATGCTTCAAAACATCGCCAAAGAGAGTGCCAAAACCTTTTCAGGGGCAATCATCATGCCAAACCTTGTCCCGCCTGTTTGCACCAAAGAAGAGGTTATCGCTTACAAGTCGCGTATTCTAGATGCCATCGGCAATGACACATTCACTCCCTATATGACACTCTTTTTCAAACCCGAATATGACCACACTTTTTTGAAAAGCCTGCGCGAGGAGATCACCGCAATCAAACTCTACCCTGCAGGCATTACCACCAATTCCGAAGGGGGAGTCAGCGGGTTTGACATAGAGCCCCTTCGCCCTGCCCTTGAAGCAATGAGTGATCTTGAAATTCCGCTCTGTATCCATGGAGAGACCAACGGGTTTGTGATGGACAGAGAAGCAGAGTTTGTACCCATCTATGAGAAACTGGCACAGGCGTTCCCCAAACTCAAGATCATCATGGAACACATCACCACCAAAGCGAGTGTCGATGCACTTGAGCGGTTTGAAAACCTCTATGCCACTATTACCCTGCACCACCTGCTCATTACCCTTGATGATGTTGCCGGAGGGATGCTCCAGCCGCACCTCTTCTGCAAACCCATCGCAAAACGCCCCGAAGACAGAGAAGCACTGCTAAATGCAGCCCTTGGTGCCCACTCCAAAGTGATGTTCGGTTCCGACTCCGCACCACACCCAAGAGAAGCAAAAGAGGCGTGCGGATGTGCTGCCGGGGTCTTTACCGCCCCCATCGCCCTGCAGGTACTTGCACAGCTCTTTGCCAAACATGATGCCCTTGAAAATCTGCCTGACTTCATCAGCAACAATGCACAGCACATTTACGGCATCACCCCGCCTGCCAAAAAGATCATACTTGAAGAAAAAACATTCACCGTTCCGGCATCCTACGGCGGTGTGGTACCGATGTATGCCGGAGAAACTATCAATTACAGTATCAGGGAGGTTAT